>NZ_JAMYPC010000011.1:0-218666 GCF_040320155.1 Mesorhizobium sp. M0771
CCCCCCGCGCCGCGCCCCCCCACCCGCCCCCCGCCGCCGCAGCACCGCCCCCCCCCCCCCGCCCCCACGCCCCCCCCCCCCCCCCCGGGCGGCCCCCCCCCCCCCCCCCCCTTCGTTTGGGAGGTTGTATCAGGCAGCGATGTCGAAACGGTCGGCGTTCATCACCTTGGTCCACGCCTTGACGAAATCGCCAACGAATTTCTGCCCGGCATCCGCCGACCCGTAGACCTCGGCCAGCGCGCGCAGCTGCGCATGCGAGCCGAAGATCAGGTCGGCGCGTGTGGCGGTCCACCTGACTGCCCTGGTCTTGCGGTCGCGTGCTTCATAGACCTCATGCGAGCCCGGCTCGGAGGCCGGATCCCAGATGGTGCTCATCGAGAGCAGGTTGACGAAGAAGTCGTTCGTCAGCGTGCCCGGCCTGTCGGTCAACACACCATGCTTCGAGCCGCCGGTGTTGGCGCCGAGCACGCGCAGGCCACCAACCAGCACCGTCATCTCCGGCGCCGTCAGGTTGAGCAGTTGCGCCCGGTCGACCAGCATGGCTTCGACCGACATCGGCGGTTTGCCCCTGACATAGTTGCGGAAGCCGTCAATTTTCGGCTCGAGCGCCGCAAAGGAATGGACGTCGGTCTGCGCCTGCGAGGCGTCGGTGCGGCCGGGCGTGAAGGGAACCTTCACCGCATTGCCGCCATCCGTTGCGGCTTTCTCGACCGCGGCGACGCCGCCGAGCACGATGAGGTCGGCCAGCGAGACCTTCTTGCCGCTTGCGTTGAACTCGTTCTGGATGGCTTCGAGCTTCGCCAGCACGGTAGCCAGTTCGACAGGCTGGTTGACCTCCCAGTCCTTCTGCGGCGCCAGGCGAATGCGCGCGCCATTGGCGCCGCCGCGCTTGTCGGAGTTGCGGAAGGTCGAGGCCGAGGCCCAGGCGGTCGAGACCAATTGCGAAACGCTGAGGCCCGAAGCCAGGATCTTGGCCTTCAGCAATGCGATGTCCTGGTCGCTGACCAGCTCATGGTCGACGGCCGGAACCGGATCCTGCCAGATCAGCTCTTCCTTCGGCACCAACGGGCCGAGATACCGCACGACCGGCCCCATGTCGCGATGGGTGAGCTTGTACCAGGCACGGGCGAAGGCATCGGCGAACTGCTCCGGATGCTCATGGAAGCGGCGCGAGATCTTCTCATAGGCCGGGTCGGCCCGCAGCGCGAGGTCGGTGGTCAGCATTGCCGGCGCATGACGCTTCGAGGGATTGTGCGCGTCCGGCACCGTAACCGCGCCAGAGCCGCCCTTCGGCGTCCACTGATGGGCCCCGGCCGGGCTCGTGGTCAGCTCCCATTCGAAGTTGAAGAGATTGTCGAAGAAGTTGTTGCTCCACTTGGTCGGCGTCGTCGTCCAGGTAACTTCGAGGCCGGACGTGATCGCATCGCCGGCAATGCCGGTGGCATGCTTGCTCGACCAGCCGAGGCCCTGCGCCTCGATGCCCGCGCCTTCCGGCTCGGCGCCGACCAGTGTTGCATCACCGGCGCCATGGGTCTTGCCGAAGGTGTGGCCGCCGGCGATCAGCGCCACGGTTTCCTCATCGTTCATTGCCATGCGTCCGAAGGTCTCGCGGATGTCGCGGGCCGAGGCCAGCGGATCCGGCTTGCCGTTCGGCCCTTCCGGGTTGACGTAGATCAGGCCCATCTGCACCGCGCCGAGATAGCCGTGCAACTCACGGTCGCCGGAATAGCGCTGGTCGTCGAGCCACTTGGTTTCCGAACCCCAGTCGACATCCTGCTCGGGCTCCCAGACATCGGCGCGGCCACCGGCAAAGCCAAAGGTCTTGAAGCCCATCGATTCCAGCGCGACGTTGCCGGTGAGAATCAACAGGTCGGCCCAGGAGATCTTGCGGCCGTATTTCTGCTTGACCGGCCACAAAAGCCGGCGCGCCTTGTCGAGATTGGCGTTGTCCGGCCAGCTGTTCAGCGGCGCGAAACGCTGCTGGCCCGCACCGGCGCCACCCCGGCCGTCGCCGATGCGATAGGTGCCGGCGCTGTGCCAGGCCATGCGGATGAACAGCGGCCCGTAATGGCCGAAATCGGCCGGCCACCAATCCTGCGAATCCGTCATCACCTTGTGCAAATCCTCGATCACCGCGTCGAGGTCGAGCGTCTTGAACTCCGCGGCGTAGTCGAAAGCTTCGCCCATCGGGTCCGAAAGGCTCGACTGCTGGTGGAGAACGCCGATGTCGAGCTGGTTCGGCCACCAGTCGCGGTTGGTCCTGGCGGAGGTTCCATGCGCGACCGGGCATTTGCCGGCGCTGTTGTCGTCGGTCATCGCGTCCATCTTGGCCTCCGAATTGCTGATTTTATGTGTTGTTTTTTCCGGGCCGGCCGGGAGCCGCGCCACTCTGGAATGGTTCCAGACTAAGCCGTCTCTTCGATAAAAACAAATTGCCTTTCCTGTTTGTTGCGATAGGCTTTCCTTATGATTGGCTTGACCGTGCGGCAGATGCAATATTTCGAGGCTTTGGCGCAAACGCTGCATTTCGGCCGCGCCGCAAAACTCGCCGGCGTCAGCCAGCCGGCGCTGTCCGCGCAGATCGCCGAGATGGAGCAAAGGCTGAACTGCCGGCTGTTCGAGCGCGGCGGCAAGACGGTGCGGATGACGGAAGAGGCGCAAGCGCTGCTGCCACGCATCGAGCGCATCCTGCGCGACATCAGTGATGTCGAGACGACGGCCCGGCGCGGCCGCCCGGCCATGGAAGGCCGCTTCCGGCTGGGCATCATCCCGACCGTGGCGCCGTATCTTTTGCCGCATGTGCTCCCGGAGCTGAAGCGGCATTTTCCGTCCCTGCAGCTCGAACTGCGCGAAGCAGTGACGGCATCACTGGTCGAGGACACGGCAACCGGACGGCTCGACGCCTTCATCGCCGCGCTGCCGCTCGAGCAGCCGGGCCTGGTCACCGAGGAACTGTTCGCCGACCGCTTCTTCCTCGCCGTGCCAGCCGGAGATCCAGCCTTCGCCTCGCCACCGGTGCCGCCGGAAAGCCCGGCGCTGGAGCGGTTGATGCTTTTGGAGGAAGGCCACTGCCTGCGCGAACAGGCGCTGGCCCTGTGCGGCAGCGTGCGTCCCGTAGCAATGGCAAGCTACGGCGCCACCAGCCTGACGACGCTGCTGCAGATGGTGGCGCATGGTCTCGGCGTCACGCTCATCCCCGAAATGGCGGCAAGGCCGGCCAGCGCCATGCCGGACCTCAAGATCGTGCCGTTCCAGGAGCCAATGCCGCAACGCACGATCTGCCTCGCCTGGCGCCGCAACAAGGTGCGGCATGATGAATGCGTGGAACTGGCGAAGATCATTCGGGGGTTGGATGCGGCGGTGCTGGGGGTGTGAGTCGTTTGGGTCTTGGATGGCGCCTTGGGAACCCCGAAAAGAAACTCAAATCAGGCGCGTTCGAGAATACCCGCCTTGACGGCTGGTCGCCAGATCGCACCAAAGCCTCAAGGGATAAATACCAGAAATACATACGCGAAAAATACCACGGCATGGACGATTCCGGTCAGGAAGGTCGTCCTTTCGTTGCTAAAGCTTACGCCGCATATGAAAAGCGCTAAAACCAAAAGCACTGCATCAGCCTCCGGCAGCCCCAGGGTTAACCCTCGCCCCGTCAGCAGGCTGGCTGCTGCGACCGCCGGTATTGTCAAACCAATCGTGGCGCAGGCCGAACCCATTGCGACATTCAGCCCGCGCTGCAGCTCGTTGTTGAGTGAAGCGCGAACCGCCGAAATGGCCTCCGGCATCAAAACCAGACCCGCGATCATTGCTCCCACAATGCTGTCAGCCTGGGCCACCTGGTAGGCAACGAGCGCATCTTCCACACTTGCGGCGACCTGCTCGGCGAGCATGACAATTCCGATCAGTCCGATGACCAGGAGCAGAGCGCTGGAAGAGACGCTTTTGTGAGGGGCGGTTCGCGCCGGAACGTCGTGTGCCAGTCCTTCGATGAAGTCGTCCCGGTGCCGGACGGTTTGCGCGAACACAAAACTTGCATAGAGCAGCACAGAAAGTACGCTCACAAAACCAAGTTGAGCTGCTGAAAATGTGCCGGGATCGGTGGTCCGTGTATAGGTCGGCAGGATAAGCGTCATGACGGTCAGTGCGACCAGAACGGCCAGATATGCGCTGGTCCCTTGCCGGACAATTGCCTGCTTGCGGTGACGCCAGCCGCCAAACGTGAGACACATTCCGACAACGCCCGTGGAGGCAATCATCACCGTCGAGAAGACGGACTCACGTGCAAGCGTGGGGTTGTTCTCTCCATGCAGCATCATGGAAACGATGATCGACACCTCGATAGCCGTCACGGCAAAAGTCAGCACCAATGTGCCGTAGGGCTCTCCCACACGGTGGGCAACCGCCTCGGCGTGGTCGAGCACCACGAAAATGGTGATGAACATGATCGCACTCGAAAGCGCTCCGACGAGGACCCTGACGCTCTGCGAACCTTCGTCCACCGATAGCCCGCTGGCTCTGACCGCAACGGCCATCGCGACGGCAGCCAATGGCATCGCATAGGACGTCACCAATCGTGCGAAACCAGTCATTCAAGCCCCCATGCGTTTCTGCGAACCTTGCGGCAGGCCTGTATGGAGCACCCCGATGTCATTGCGAAGCCGGCAATCTCCATCACCGGCCTCAGCCCCTCAAGCCGTCTTCTGCACCACCAGCCCCAGTTCCTCCATCATCGCCTCGCGCATCAAAAACTTCTGCGGCTTGCCCGTCACCGTCATCGGCAGTTCGGTGCGGAAGCGGATGTAGCGGGGGATTTTGTAGTGGGCGATCTGGCCGGCGCAGAAATTCTTGATCTCCTGCTCGGTGGCGATCTGGTTGGGCTTCAGCACGATCCAGGCGCACAGCTCCTCGCCATATTTGGCGTCGGGAATGCCGAACACCTGCACCTCCTTGACCTTGGGATGGCGGTAGAGGAATTCCTCGACCTCTCTGGGATAGACGTTTTCGCCGCCGCGGATGACCATGTCCTTGACCCGGCCGACAATGTTGCAATAGCCCTCGGCGTCGATGGTGGCGAGATCACCGGTGTGCATCCAGCCGTCGGCGTCGATCGCCTCGCGGGTTTTTTCCGCGTCGTCCCAGTAGCCTTTCATGACGGAATAGCCGCGGGTGCACAGCTCACCCGGCGCGCCGACGGCGACGGTGGCGCCCTCGGCGTCGATGGCCTTGACCTCGACATGCGGATGGATGCGGCCGACAGTGGAGACGCGTTTTTCCAGCGGATCGTCGACGCTGCTCTGGAACGAGACCGGGCTGGTCTCGGTCATGCCGTAGGCGATGGTCACCTCTTCCATATGCATCAGCGACACCACCTTCTTCATCACCTCGATCGGGCATGGCGAGCCCGCCATGATGCCGGTGCGCAGGCTGGAGAGATCGAAGCTGGTGAAGTCGGCGTGGTCGAGCATGGCGACGAACATGGTCGGCACGCCGTAGAGGCCGGTGCAGCGTTCCTGCGCCACCGCCTTCAGCGTCGCGCCGGCGTCAAAACCCTCGCCAGGAAACACCATGGTCGCGCCCTTGGTAACGCAGCCCATCGTGCCCATCGACATGCCGAAGCAGTGGTAGAGCGGCACCGGGATGCAGAGCCGGTCGTCGACGGTGAGCTTGATCGCAGCGGTGACGAAATTGCCATTGTTGACGATGTTGGTGTGGGTCAGCGTCGCGCCCTTGGGCGCGCCCGTCGTGCCTGATGTGAACTGGATGTTGATGGCCTCGCCCGGCTTCAGCCCTTCGGAGATGCGGTCGAGGCTGTCATGCTCGTCGCGGCCGGCCATCGACAGCACATCGGCGAAATTGAACATGCCGGGCGAGTTGTCGTCGCCCATGCGAATGACGATCTTCAGCGCCGGCAATTTCTGCGCCCTGAGCTTGCCGGGGGTGGCCCTGGCCAGCTCCGGCGCCAGCGTCTCGAGCATGCCGAGATAGTCAGAGGTCTTGAAGCTGGCGGCGGTGACCAGCGCCTTGCAGCCGACCTTGTTGAGGGCATATTCCAGCTCCGTCAGCCGGTAGGCCGGGTTGATGTTGACCAAGATCAGGCCGATCCGAGCGGTGGCGAACTGGGTGACCAGCCATTCCCAGCGGTTAGGCGACCAGATGCCGACACGGTCGCCTTTTTCGAGGCCAAGCGCCAGGAAGCCGGCGGCGAGCGTATCGACCGTGTCCGACAGTTCGCTCCAGGTGAAGCGCTTGTCCTGGCCGACGAAGACGGCAGCATCCTGCGTGGCGTATTTGCTGACCGTGCCGGAGAAAAGCTGAGGGATCGTCTTGTCGAGCAGCGACGGGGTGCGCTCGCCGGAGACATGCGCCCTGCCATCGATCGGCGCGATGAACGCCCTGCCGCGCCCGCGCAGATTGGTGGCGTTCTTGAGCTCGTCGAGATTGATCGCCATCGCCGTCTCCTCCCGATGAGTGAGCCTAGCAGCCTGATGGGGTGGTGGAAAGTACAGGCGGTTTCCCTCCCCTCGAGGGGAGGGTGCCTCGCGAAGCGAGGCGGGTGGGGTCCTCGGCGAAGTGCTCGACTCCTTGGTCACGGTCGACCCGGCTTGGGTCGTCTCGCGTCGAGCACTGCCGGAGCGACCCCACCCGTCCATCCGCCTTTGGCGGCTGTCCACCCTCCCCTCAAGGGGGAGGGAGCGCGCTCATCTTCGCGGCTATTTCCCGCACTAGCGCCTCATCCGCCGGCGCACGATCTTTCCGGGCAGCCACCAGGCAAGCCTGCGACTCCAGCACAACCCCATCGGCCAGCACCTTGAGATGGTTGGCGCGTAGGGTCGAGCCGGTGGTGGTGATGTCGACGATGACATCGGCGAGGCCGGCGGCCGGTGCGCCTTCGGTGGCGCCGAGGCTTTCGACGATGCGGTAGACCTGGATGCCGTGCTTTTGCGAGAAGAACTGCTGCGTGAGCCGCCAGTATTTGGTTGCGATCCTCAGTCGCCTGCCGTGGCGCTGGCGGAAATCGGCGGCGACATCGTCGAGATCGGCCATAGTATCGACGTCGAGCCAGATGCCGGGCACCGCGACCACGACATCGGCATGGCCGAAGCCGAGGCGAGCGACGATTTCGGCGCGCGCCTCCCAGTCGGCGAGGTTTTCGCGCAGCAGATCCTCGCCGGTAATGCCGAGGTCGACCGAACCTTGCCCAATCTCGCCGGCGATTTCGGACGCCGACAGGAACGCCACCTCGATGCCCTCGGCGCCGTCGATGCGGGCGCGGTACTGGCGCTCATCGCCGGGCAGGCTGACGGCAAGCCCGGCCCTGGCCAGTACCTCCAAGGCCTGCTCCTTGAGCCGGCCTTTCGATGGGATCGCCAGCGTGATCATTGCGGCTCTCCCCGCAGCGCTTCGATGCGGTCGAGCCAGACAGAGAAGCCGACGCCGGGGATCGGCGTCTTGGCGCCGAGCAGGGTCAGCAGCCGGTCGTAGCGACCGCCGCCGGCCAGCGGCCGCTCGCCACCAAGTGCTGCGATCTCGAAGACGATGCCGGTGTAGTAATCCAGCGGACGGCCGAAGGCAGCGTCGTAGCGGATCGTCTTTGCAGGCAGGCCATGTGCCTCGATGGCTTTGGCGCGGGCGGCGAATTTTTCCAGCGCCGCGCCCAGCGAAAGCCCGGCAGAGGCCGCAAAACTTTCGAGCGCAGCACTCGAGCCGTCGAGCGGCACGTCGATGGCGAGAAAATCCCTGAGCGCCGCAAACGCTTCGTTCGACAACCGCACGCTGCGCAGTTCGGCCTTTTCGATCAGCCGCCGGGCAATGTCGGCGGGCGCGCGTCCGCCGGATGCCAGCAGGCCGGCCTCTTCCATGCCGCCGGCAATGTGGGCGGAAAGCGCTTCGAAATCGCCATTGAGGACAAGGGCCGCGACTTCGCCGTCAAGCTGACCGTTGCGTGGCGGGTTGGCGAGATCGGACAACGCTGCCTGCAGCATCGGCGCCGAACCGAAGGCACGCGCAAGTCGCATGCGCCAGCCGCGCGGCAGGCCGAGGGCCGCTAGCACCGCCTCGAAGATGGTCTGGTCGCCGAGCGTGATCGCAAGAGGTTGCGCCGGCAGCACCAGCTGCAGCAGCGCATGCGCATCGGCCAGCGAACGCGCATCGGCCTTGGCCGTATCGCGGTCGCCGAGATCCTCGATGCCGGCTTGGAAAAACTCGTTGCCGCCCTCGCGGCGCTGGCGGAACACTTCGCCGAGATAGCAATAGCGGCGCGGCGTGCCGGCCTGCGAGGCGATGTGGTCGAGGCAGACGGGGATGGTGAATTCGGGCCGCAGACACAGCGTCTTGCCGGTCTCGCTTTCGGTGAGAAAGATGCGGCGGCGCAGATCCTCGCCGGCCATATCGAGGAATGGGTCGGCCGGCTGCAGCACCGCGACCTCGACCGCATGGGTGTTGCGGGTGGCGAAGAGCTCGGTGATTTCCGTCGCGATTGCGGGGCGGGAGGTCATGGGCGGCGCGAGGCACCCCCCTCTGGCCTGCCGGCCATCTCCCCCTCAAGGGGGGAGATTGGCAGCTTGCGGCGCAGCGCCTCTTCTTCACCGGCGGAGATTGGCGAAAGCCTACGCAACATCCAATCTCCCCCCTTGAGGGGGAGATGGCCGGCAGGCCAGAGGGGGGCGTTCAAGCGCCACCCTTCGCACGGTCAGCGGCCTGCGCAGCCAAAATTTTCTTCACCTCGGCGACCAGCTCAGCCTCCGGCACCGTGACCTGTGCCGGTCTTGCGGCGCGCCATTCGGCGTTGTCGGTGATCTCAGCCGACATCCGCGCGCCTTCGATCAGATCCTTGATCTGCAGTTCGCCCTTGGCGCGCTCGTCGCCGCCCTGGATAACGGCGACCGGGCTGCCGCGGCGGTCGGCATATTTCAGCTGCGCCTTCATGCCGGCGCCGCCGAGATACATTTCGGAGCGGATGCCGGCCGCGCGCAGATCGGCCACCATCTTCTGGTAGCGACCGAGGCTTTCCGTATCCTTGTCCATCACCAGCACGACGACCGGCGCGATGACATCGGTGGTGTCCAGCTTGCCGAGGTTCTTCAGCGCCGTCATCAGGCGGGAGACGCCGATCGAAAAGCCGGTCGCCGGCACCGGCTCGCCACGGAAGCGCGAGACCAGCCCGTCATAGCGGCCGCCACCACCGACCGAACCGAAGCGCACGATCTGGCCGTCTTCGTTGGGGATTTCGGCCAGAAGCTCGGCCTCGAAAACCGGGCCGGTGTAGTATTCGAGGCCACGCACGACGGAGCGGTCCATGGCGATGCGATCTTCGCCATATCCGGCCGCCCTGACCAGGGCTTCAATCGTCGCGAGCTCGCCGACGCCTTCTTGGTAAGTCGGGTTCGAGCTCACTATGGAAACCTGGTCGACCTGTGCGTTCCTTGCCGTGGCGAGGAGAACTGCTTCAGCTTGCCCGTCGTCCAAACCAGCGCCCTTGGCGAAGTCGCCCTCGCCTTCCTTGCCGCCATCCCATCGGCCCGGCCCAAGCAGAAGCTTCACGCCTTCCGGCCCGAGCTTGTCCAGCTTGTCGATGGCGCGCAGCACGGTCAGCCGGCGGCCGGCATTGTTGTCACCGCCAAGGCCGATCGCCTCCAGCACGCCATCCAGCACCTTGCGGTTGTTGACCCGGATGACGTAGTCGCCACGCTTGATGCCAAGCGCTTCCATCACGTCGGCCATCATCATGGCCATCTCGGCGTCGGCTGCGACGCCCGGCGTACCGATCGTGTCGGCGTCGAACTGCATGAACTGGCGGAAGCGGCCCGGGCCGGGCTTTTCGTTGCGGAACACCCAGCCGGAGCGGTAGCTGCGATAGGGTTTCGGCAGCTTCTCAAAATTCTCGGCGACGAAACGCGCCGTCGGCGCAGTCAAATCATAGCGCAGCGACAGCCACTGCTCATCATCGTCCTGGAACGAGAAAACGCCTTCGTTCGGCCGGTCCTGGTCGGGCAGGAATTTGCCGAGCGCATCGGTGTACTCGATCAGCGGCTGGTCGGCCGGCTCGAAACCGTAGAGCTCATAGACCGAACGGATCGTGGCCATCATCTTCTCGACGGCGCGGATGTCTTCAGCGCTGCGGTCGGCAAAGCCGCGCGGCAGCCGCGCTTTCGTCTTTTCCGATTTGTCGGCCATAGGATGGGTCTTTTCGCTTAGTAATCGATGACTTGTTTGGAGTGGGCGTGTCCTAACCGAAGCGGCTTTGTGCGGCAAGGGTTTGCGCTTTTTCCTTCTCCTCCGAAACAAAACGCACCAAAAGGAAACAATTCCGCCATCGGCGCGGCATCGTGCCGACACAATCAGAGCCGATAAGCGCGCCGAAACAAAGGGTTGGGGCCATGACTGCGGCACACAAGTTCGACATCAGAGACGACGGCTTGCATGAAGTTCGACTGCGGCCGGCCGAGAACCGTGCGCCGGTGACGGCGAGCCTCGGTCCGTTCGAGGTCACCGCCGACGAGCGCAAGCGTTCCACCATGCGCGAGGCGCTGATGACAGGATTGCTGGTGATTTATCCGACCTTTGCGGCACTGGCGGCGATTGTCGCGGGATTGTTCCTGACTGGCGCAAGTGGGACGTGAGCTCCTTACCCTCCCCCTTGTGGGGAGGGTCGACGCGTAGCGTCGGGGTGGGGGTGCAGCGCCAAGATACCCCCACCCGCGCCTTCGGCGCGACCTCCCCACAAGGGGGAGGTAGGGGGACAGCGCCCTACTTCGGCCTCTTAAAGGCCTTGCGTTCCTTCTCCACCTGCTCCCGGCACACGCAGCCTTCGAGATGGTCGTTGACCAGACCCATCGCCTGCATGAAGGCGTAGATCGTCGTCGGGCCGACAAAGGTCCAGCCGCGCTTTTTCAACTCCTTCGAAATCCTGATCGAGACCCCTGTCGTCGGGTTGGCGCGTAGATGCGCCATGTCCACCACCGCCGGCCGCTCCTTCGGCCCCGGCTCGAACTTCCAGAACCAGGCGGCCAGCGAGCCGAACTCGTCGACCATTTCGCACGCCCGTTTGGCGTTGTTGATGGTCGAGACGATCTTGCCGCGGTGGCGGATGATGCCGGCATTGGCGACCAGGCGCTCGACATCCTCGTCGGTGAAGGCAGCGACCTTGTCGAAGTCGAAACCGGCGAAGGCCTCGCGGAAATTCTCGCGCTTGCGCAGAATGGTCAGCCAGGACAGGCCGGACTGAAAGCCTTCGAGGCAGATCTTTTCGAACAGCCTGCGGTCGTCGGCGACCGGCCGGCCCCATTCATGGTCGTGGTAGTGCAGATAGTCCAGCAGATTGCCGTGCCAGAAGCAGCGCGTGATCCCGTCGGAGCCGGTAAGCAGTCCGGTGTTGTCTTGCGCCATGGCCAATCCATCCGTTAACGCGCTTTCGCGCTGCATTTACCGCGGCTTTACCAGATTCCTGAACCCGGCGGTAACCACACCAAAAGGTTTACTGACAAAGCGGCATTTTACGCATTCCGATTCATGTTTCGGTTGCCGCTTCGCGCCAAGGATCGCGCAACCGGGGGCAAGTTCCGCCTCCGTCCGTTCGACGATCAAGGTGCGTTCCGATGAAGATCTTTTTGCGTTCCGTGCTCGGCGCCGTGGCCATTCTGGCCGCCGGCGTCACCTCCTCTGCCGCCAACGACCGCTATGCCGACAGGCCGCCGGTGATGGTGAGCCCCGACCTTTCCGCACCCTGGGTGCTGCAGCTTGGCCGCGCGCCTGGCATCGTGCGGCAGAGCCGCCAGTTCGTGCAGCAGCAGCCACGCCTTCGCTATGCGCAGCCAGCGCGACCCGATCGGGTGCGCACTGCTTCCGTGCAGGCGCCGGCCAAGCGCGTGGTGATGCGGCCGCAGATCAATCCGCTCTACCTGCCGCAGGAAGTCGCCTATGACGGCCCGCAGAAGCCGGGCACGATCGTCATCGATACGACGCAGAACTTCCTGTTCCTGGTCGAGAAGAACGGCAAGGCGCGGCGCTATGGCGTCGGCACCGGCAAGCCTGGGTTCGAATGGTCTGGCACGCACAAGATCACCAACAAGCGCGTCTGGCCGGACTGGCGCCCGCCAGCGGAGATGATCAAGCGCGAGGCTGCCAAGGGCCGCTACCTCCCGACCTATCTGGCCGGTGGCGAAGAGAATCCGCTCGGCGCCCGCGCGCTCTATCTCGGCACGACGGAATACCGCATCCACGGCACCAACCAGCCATGGACCATCGGCGGCTCGGTATCTTCCGGCTGTATCCGCATGCGCAACGAGGACGTGGTTGACCTTTACGAGAGGGTCAATGTTGGAACGACCGTGGTCGTGATATAGTCGGCTACCGAATCATCTGGTCAGAAGGCTAGACCTTCAGGGATCGGGAAGAGTTTACGGGGGACGGGCCGTGTGGGGATGCGGCCAGTCAGAAAAGGGCAGCCTGGGAAACCGTGCTGCCCTTTCTCTTTGCGGCGGTAGCTGAGCCAGGCTGCGCCAGAACGTCGCGCCAGGGGGATGACGGTTCGCTTTCACGCTGCCTTGCCGCATTTCCCCTGCTATAGGGACGGCCAAACTCCCCTGCGCCAAACTCGCTGCAAAGGTTCAGCCATGTCTCCGCCAGACGATAGCCGCTATCTCCGGGGCGGTCCGGTCGCCCAGCGCATCATGGCATCCGTGCGCGAGGATGCCGCCATCGCCACCGCCGAAGGTTTTCCGCCCAAGCTGGTGTCGATCACCGTCGGCGATACCGCTGCCGTCGATGTCTATGTGCGCAACCAGCGCGCCAAAGCCGCGCTTGCCGGCATCGGTTTCGAGGAGCGGCGGTTCCCCGCCGACATCAGCGCCGGCGAACTCGAGGCGGCGATCCATGGCCTGAACGCCGACCCGCGCGTCACCGGCATCATCATCCAGCGGCCGGTGCCGGCGCATATCCCGATCAAGACGCTGCAAGCGGCGGTGCATCCACTGAAGGACGTCGAGGGCATGCATCCGGCGTCGATCGGCAATATCGTCTACAATCAGCTCGACCTCGCGCCTTGCACGGCTGCGGCCTCGGTCGAGCTGCTCAAGGAAACCGGCCTCGACCTCAAGGGGCTCGAAGTCGTCGTCGTCGGCCATTCCGAGATCGTCGGCAAGCCGATTGCCTTCCTGCTGATGAGCGAAGGCGCGACGGTGACGGTGTGCCATCACATGACGCGCTCGGTGGCGGCACATGCGCGCCGCGCCGATGCGCTGTTCGTCGCCGTCGGCAAGCCGCGGCTGATCAAGGCCGACATGGTGAAGCCCGGTGCGGCCGTCATCGACATCGGCATCAATTCCGAGATCGGCCCGGACGGCACGAGCCGCATCGTCGGCGACGTCGACACCGAGAGCGTGAAGGAAGTCGCGTCCTGGATCACGCCGGTGCCGGGCGGCGTCGGCCCGATCACTGTGGCGATCCTCTTGCGCAACACAATGGTCGCGCTCAGCCGCCAGCGCGCGCGCTACCAGGCGACGTATGGCGTGGTGGACCGGCTGGCAGCGGAATAGCTGCTTACTCGGCGGCGACCAGGTTTCCTTCGGAGACGCCCTCCGGCTTCGGACCACCATAGGCCCAGTCGAGCAGCTTGATCGTGTGCACCACCGGCAGCTTTGCAGCCGAAGCGATCTGGGTGATGCAGCCGATGTTGCCGGTGGCGACGATTTCGGCGTCGGTCGCCTCGATGTTCTTCACCTTGCGGTCACGCAACCTTGCGGAAATCTCCGGCTGCAGGATGTTGTAGGTGCCGGCGGAGCCGCAGCACAGATGCCCCTCGCGCGGTTCGCGCACGACGAAGCCCGCCTTGGACAGCAATTCCTTCGGCTGGCGGATGATCTTCTGACCGTGCTGCATCGAGCAGGCGGAGTGATAGGCGACGACGGTGCCGGGTTTGCGCACCGGCTCGGGCAGGTCGAGGCTTGCGAGATATTCGGTAATGTCCCTGGCCAGCGCCGAGACCCGCGCGGCCTTGTCGGCATAGGCCGGATCGAGGCGCAGCATGAAGCCGTAATCCTTGATGGTTGTGCCGCAGCCCGATGCGGTGATGACGATGGCGTCGAGCCCGCCCTGGTCGATGGCACGCGTCCACGCATCGACATTCTGCCGTGCCGAGGCAAGGGCTGCTGCCTCGCGGCCCATATGATGGACCAGCGCGCCGCAGCAGGCTTCGCCCTGCGGCACCACGACCTCGACGCCCAGCCGTGTCAGCAATGCAATCGTCGTCTCATTGATGGCGGGGTCGAGTACCGATTGGGCGCAGCCGGTGAGGATGGCGACGCGACCTTTCTTCGTCCCCTTGCCGGCATGGACGCCGGGAGAGGCCATCGGCGAGGCCGCCGGGATCGATGCCGGCGCCAGCTTCAGCATCGCACCCAGCGGCCTCAGCGCCGGCAGCCTTTCGAATAGGCCAATGAATGGCTTGCCCAGTTTCGCCAACTTCAGCGCGGCGCGAAAGCGTGTGGGATAGGGCAGCACCATGGACAGCATGGCGCGGATCAGCCGATCGAGCAGCGGCCGCTTGTAAGTTTCCTCGATATGGGCGCGGGCATGGTCGACCAAGTGCATGTAATTGACGCCCGACGGGCAGGTGGTCATGCAGGCCAGGCAGGACAGGCAGCGGTCGATATGGGTGACGATCTGCTTGTCGGCGGGACGGCCGTTCTCCAGCATGTCCTTGATGAGATAGATCCGCCCGCGTGGCGAATCCAGCTCGTTGCCCAATGTCACATAGGTCGGGCAAGTGGCGGTGCAGAAGCCGCAATGCACGCATTTGCGCAGGATCTTCTCCGATTCCGCGACATGGGGATCAGCAAGCTGGGCAAGGGAGAAGTTAGTTTGCATTATCTTAGCCTTGGGCCATGCGGCCGGGATTGAGGATGGACTTGGGATCGAACTCGGCCTTGAGCCGCGCCGACAGTGCGGCCAGATGCGGCGCCTGCGGCTCGAACACCGGAACGGCGGCGCGATACGAAGGGGTGGCGCGCACCAGCGTCGCGTGGCCGCCGCGATGCTTTCTGATCAGCCCGCGCAGCAGGGCGGCCTCGGGATCGCCCTCCTCCATGCGCAGCCAGACCAGCCCGCCCTGCCAGTCGTAGAAGGCGCTGACACCGATCTGCATACGCAGCGTCAGCACCATCTGATGGGCCTGAGACGGCGCCATGGAGACGCGCCAGACCGGCTTTTCGCTACGGTCGGCGAATGGCGTGCAGTCCCTTATGTCACGCCAGAGGGTATGCGATGTCTCACCTGCGATCTCCTGCAGCGGGCCGGCATTTTTCAGCAGGGTCTTCAGCGCCTCAATGCGATAGGCGACCGATGGGCCAAACCCTTCGACGCGCAGCAGCGTTGCAGCGTCAGTGCCTAGACTGCCCCCGGCAACGCGCGCGGCGATGCGTTCGGGCAGATGGGCCGCGCTCGACACTTCGGCGCTGGAGCCGAGCGCCAGCGCCATGGCGGCAGAGGCGGCATCGTCGAGTAGGCCGCGCATGGCAAGCGTCACCTCGGTCTCGGCCGCCGGCAGCACCTTGAAGGTGACATCGGTGAACACGGCCAGCGTGCCCCAGCTGTTGGCCATCAGCTTCGACAGATCGTAGCCGGTGACATTCTTGACGACGCGGCCGCCGGACTTGAAAGCCTCGCCGCGTCCGGCAACCGCATTGATGCCCAGAATATGGTCTCGCGCAGCCCCCGCCTTCAGCCGGCGCGGACCGGACAGGTTCGCCGCGAGCACGCCGCCGATGGTGCCCTTGCCGGGCTCGCCGCCGAGTAAAGGACCGTAATCCATCGGTTCGAAGGCGAGCTGCTGGCCGTTTTCGGCGAGCAGGTTTTCGATCTCGGAAAGCGGCGTGCCGGCCTTGGCCGACAGCACCAACTCGGCCGGCTCGTAGAGGGTGACGCCGGTGAGCTTCGAAAGATCGAGCGTGTGTTCGCTCTGCTGTGGCCGGCCGATGCCGCGCTTGGAGCCGTGGCCGATGATTTCCAAAGGTGACTCTTCCGCCGCCGCCCATTGGACGGTGGAGAGGATCTCGGCCGATGTGGTGGGGGTGAAGGTCGTCATGGCGAAGATGGGTCGAGTTCCTTCGCGCCCCCCTCTGTCCTGCCGGACATCTCCCCCACTTGGGGGGAGATTAGCAGCTTTGGCGACCGCGCCTCTCTAGCAACGTCGAAGGTTGGCGAAGGCAGAGATGACTGGTGATCTCCCCCCTTGTGGGTGAGATGTCCGGCAGGACAGAGGGGGGCGCGAAGGATCGCCGACGTGAGACATTCCGCCCCCATCAAAACCTCGGAATATCCGGAAATGCCAGCTGCCCCCGATGCACGTGCATGCGCCCAAGCTCCGCACAGCGGCGCAGTTGTGGAAACACTTTTCCCGGGTTAAGCAGATGGTTGGGATCGAAGGCGCATTTGACGCGCATTTGTTGGTCGAGGTCGATCTGGTTGAACATCTCCGGCATCAAATCGCGCTTCTCGACGCCGACGCCGTGCTCGCCGGTCAAGACGCCGCCGACCTTGACGCAGAGCCGCAAGATGTCGGCGCCAAAACTTTCCGCCTTGTCGAGTTCGCCCGGCACGTTGGCGTCGTAGAGGATCAGCGGATGCAGATTGCCGTCGCCGGCGTGGAAGACATTGGCGACGCCAAGGCCGTATTTTCCCGACAGTTCGCGCATGCCGGCGAGCACACGCGGCAATTCCTTGCGCGGGATGGTGCCATCCATGCAGTAATAGTCGGGTGAGATGCGGCCGACCGCCGGGAAGGCCGCCTTGCGGCCGGCCCAGAAACTCAGCCGCTCCTGTTCGGATTGCGAGATGCGGCAGGTGGTGGAGCCGTTCCTGTAGGCGATCGCTTCGACGAGACCGATCAGGTGATCGACCTCGACGCCCGGCCCGTCGAGTTCGACGATCAGCAGCGCCTCGACATCAAGGGGATAGCCGGCGTGGACGAAATCTTCCGCGGCATGGATCGCCGGCCGGTCCATCATCTCCATGCCGCCAGGGATAATGCCGGCGCCGATGATGTCGGCGACGCATTGGCCGCCCTGCTCGCTGGTCGGAAAGCCGATCAGCAGAGCGCGCGCCGTCTCCGGCTTCTTCAGGATGCGTACGGTGACCTCGGTGACGACGCCGAGCAGGCCTTCGGACCCCGTCATGACGCCGAGGAGATCATAGCCTTCCGAGTCCAGATGATTGCCGCCCAGGCGCACCACCTCGCCGTTCATCAGCGCCATCTCGATGCCCAGCACATTGTTAGCGGTCAGGCCGTATTTCAGGCAGTGCACGCCGCCGGAATTTTCAGCGACATTGCCGCCGATCGAGCAGGCGATCTGGGAGGATGGATCGGGCGCATAGTAGAAGCCCTCCTGCTCGACGGCGGTGGTGATGCCGAGATTGGTGACGCCGGGCTGAGCGACGACGACGCGATCGGGATAGTCGATCGCAAGGATGCGGTTGAAGCGGCTCATGACCAGCAGCACGGCATCCTCGAGCGGCAACGCGCCGCCGGAGAGTGAGGTGCCGGAGCCGCGCGGCACGACACGGATGTTGCGGTCGTTGCAGTATTTCAGCACCCGCGACACCTGCGCCACCGTTTCCGGCAGCACCACGACCAGCGGCAATTGCCGGTAGGCGGTGAGACCGTCGCTTTCGAAGGCGCGCATTTCGTTGGTGGCGTCGACGACGCCCTCGCCCGGCACGATGATGCGCATATCGGCGACGATCTCTGCGCGCCTTCGCATCGTGGCGTCGTCTGGCTTGGGCATGACAAGGCCGGACATCGGCGGCGTCCTCCGCTTAGCTGGTAAAAATCTTTTACCAGTTACATCCGGATGTTGCAAACACCGCGTCGGGCAAAGAGCGTACTGCCCGCCTTCCGCAGCGGCAATCTGCCGCTGGCCCGGCAGGGCGGATCGTCCAGCGCCTTGCCCTTCGCTGGCTCAGGGCGTTCGAAGCTCGAAAAGCCAAGCAATTGGCTTTTCGTCCGCTGCGCGGACCGCTTCTCACTCCCCCGGATGTTTCGCCGGCTCGGAGTGCATCCGCCTGACTCGCCGCACGCCCCACCAGACCAGCACGATGGCGACCGGCACCGCCGCGGCAGTGACGATTTCGGGTGCAAAGGCATGGCCGAAGATCGATGCGCCCTTGGCGAGATAGGAGATCAGGCCGACGACATAGTAGGACACTGCTGCCACCGACAGGCCTTCCACCGTCTGCTGCAACCGCAGTTGCAGCCGGGCGCGGTTGTTCATCGACGCCAGCAGATCGCGGTTCTGCTTCTCGACCTCGACATCGACCCAGGTGCGCAGCAGCGTGGTGGCGCGGGTCAGTTTTCGCGACAGGTTGGCCTGGCGCTCCTCGACCGAACGGCAGGTGCGCATGGCGGGTGCCACCCGCCGCTGCAGGAAGCCGCCCCAAGTGTCGTAGCCGGGCACGGCTTCTTCGTCCAGCGCTTCCAGCCGCTCGACAACGATGCCGTCATAGGCGCGGCTGGCGCCGAAGCGATAGAGGCTGGAGGCGGCATCAGCCTCGAGTTCAGCGGCAAGCTCGGTCAGGTCGGCGAGCAGCGTCTGGCTGTCGCGGGTTTCAGCGACCTTCATTTCCAGCGTGGTCTGCGCCAGCCGGTCCTCGATGCGGCGGGCGCGGCCCGACAGCGTCAGCGCCAGCGGCAGGCCGAGCATGGCAAGCGTGCGATACGTCTCGACGTCGATCAGCCGCTGCGACAGCGCGCCGGTCCGCGCCGGCGTCAGGCCGCGATCAAGCACCAGGATGCGGGTCAGGCCGTCGCCGTCCTGGCGGAAATCGGTGACTATGGCCGCATTGCCGCGCTCGACCAGCGAATAGCAGAGGCTCGTCGGGTCGAAGGCCGCAATCAGCTTCTCGCTTGCCGGCGTCCATTTGCGGATCTCCAGCCTTATACCTGAGATCACCGTTCCCGGCGGCGAGAAGCCGTTGCCGAAAGGAGAATCCTCCTGCGCCCTGCTGCTTTCGGCCAGCGGCCCTTCCCAAAGATAGGTCGAAAATTCCGTATGCCGCTCCCAGCGCAGCGTGCCCTTGCCCCACTTCATGGCGTGGTGGCGGGCATGACGGTCGGGCGCCGCGATGCCGAGGCGCCGCGACAGTTCGGAGAGCACGGCCATGTCGACGCCGGAGCCGCCCTCGGTCATGAAGGCGAGTTGCACAAGCACGCGCGGCTTCTCGATCAGCGGATGCGGCCGGGCATGGACCTCGCCAAGCGCGCCAGGCCGTCCCTCATGCGCGGGAAAGCCCATCACGCTGCCCTGGGCGCGCGGCTGGAATTCGAGGTTGGACGTCTCGTCCGACACGGTGGTCCCCCTGTTCTCGACCCTTCGTGTGATGGCGTCCTCTAAAGGCAATCCATGAGGCGCGTAAACACCAAAGTCTAGCATCGTAGGTCCTGCCGGCGCGACGCGCAGACCGACCCGATTGGGCAAATTGGATAAATAATTTGACCAGTTGGCGACGCTGGCTTTATCTTGCGCGACGCCGGTTCAATTTCCCAGGCCCCCGTTGAGCGATATTTTCTCCAGGATCGAGCATTCGCGCACCGCCGACGAGGTGGTGCAGCAGATCGAAAGCCTGATCCTTGAAGGCGTGCTGCGCACCGGCGACCGGCTGCCGGGCGAGCGCGAGCTGGCGCGCCAGTTCGACGTGTCGCGGCCGATCCTGCGCGATGCGCTGAAGGCGCTGGAAGGGCGCGGGCTGCTGATCACCAAGGCCGGCGGCGGCACCCATGTCGCCGACGTCATCGGCCAGTTGTTCACCAAGCCGGTGACCGACCTCGTCTCCATGCACCGCAAGGCGGTGACCGACTATCTGGAATACCGCCGCGAGATCGAAGGCGTGGCGGCCGAATATGCGGCGCGGCGCGCGACAGCGGACGACATTGCGCTGCTCGACCGCATCATGGCGCGCATGGACGAGGCGCACCGCACCGGCGATTTCGACGACGAGGCGGAAATCGACGTCGAGTTCCACCATGCTGTGTGCGAATGCGCGCACAACATCATCCTCTTGCACACGCTGCGCTCCTGCTACCGGCTGCTGTCTGAAGGCGTGTTCCAGAACCGGCTTCTGGTGTTCAGCGTGCCCGGAGCGCGGGAGGCGCTGCTGGCCCAGCACGGCGCGATCTACAAAGCCGTGAAGGCCGGCGATCCCTCAGCTGCCCGCCAGGCGGCGATGGACCATATCTCCTATGTCGAGCGCTCGATGCTCGAGGCCGAACGCAGCGGCGACTGGCAGCGCGTGTCGCGGCTCAGGCTTAAGCAGCGGTCCGACGCCGACGACGGCTTCAAGACGACTGGCTAACGAGGAACCACCATGAGCGACATCCTCACCATTGCCGATCTCAAGGACCTGGCGCGCCGGCGGGTGCCGAAGATGTTCTACGACTATGCCGATTCCGGCGCCTGGACCGAAAGCACCTACCGCGCCAACGAGGAGGACTTCCAGAAGATAAAATTCCGTCAGCGCGTGCTGGTCGACATGAGCAACCGCTCGCTGGAATCGACCATGATCGGCGAGAAAGTGGCGATGCCGGTGGCGCTTGCCCCAACTGGAATGACCGGCATGCAGCATGCCGATGGCGAGATGCTGGCGGCGCAGGCGGCAGAGGAATTCGGCGTGCCGTTCACCCTGTCGACGATGAGCATCTGCTCGATCGAGGATGTCGCGTCGGTGACGAAGAAGCCGTTCTGGTTCCAGCTCTACGTGCTTCGCGACAAGGATTTCGTGCTCGACCTGATCGACAGGGCGAAGGCTGCAAAATGCTCGGCGCTGGTGTTGACGCTCGACCTGCAGATCCTGGGGCAGCGCCACAAGGATGTCCGCAACGGGCTGTCGGCGCCGCCCAAGATGACGCTGGCCAACATTGCCAACATCGCCATGCGACCGCGCTGGCTGATGGGCATTGCCGGCACCAAGCGCCGCACCTTCCGCAACATTGTCGGCCATGCCAAGGGCGTCGGCGACGTCGCTTCGCTGGCATCGTGGACGACGGAGCAGTTCGACCCGCACCTGTCGTGGAAGGACGTCGCCTGGATCAAGGAGCGCTGGGGCGGCAAGCTGATCCTGAAAGGTATTCTCGACAAAGAGGACGCGCTGATGGCGGTCGAGACCGGCGCCGACGCCATCATCGTTTCCAACCATGGCGGGCGCCAGCTCGACGGCGCATCGTCGTCAATCATGGCGCTGGAGGAGATCGCCGATGCCGTCGGCGACAGGATCGAGGTTCATATGGACGGCGGCATCCGCTCGGGCCAGGACGTGCTGAAGGCGCTTTGCCTCGGCGCCAAGGGCACCTATATCGGCCGCCCGTTCCTGTACGGGTTGGGCGCCATGGGCAAGCAAGGCGTGACCCTGGCGCTGGACATCATCCGCAAGGAGATGGACATCACGCTGGCACTGTGCGGCAAACGGCTGGTGACCGAGATGGGCAAGGACCAGTTGCGGCGATAGGGTCTTGTTCACCGATTAGACCCTAGCCTCGCTGGATCACGGAGACGAAGCCGCCTTGATCGAGACCGGCATCCACTACCTCGACGCGCGCGCGCCCGATGGCATGCGCCTCTATGCGATCGGCGACGTGCATGGCCGGCTCGATCTGCTCGCCGCCATGCATCGCCGCATCGAGAGCGAACTCGAATACAAGCCGACCAGCGATTGGCGCGTCATCCACCTCGGCGACTATGTCGACCGCGGACCAGAGTCCAAGGGCGTCATAGACTTCCTGATCGAGGCACAGAAACGCGATCCACGGCATCTGATGCTCGCCGGCAACCACGATATCGGCTTCCTCGATTTTCTCGACGAGCCTGACCCGGAAGGGCTGTTCATCCGCTATGGCGGCGTGCAGACGGCACAATCCTATGGCGTCGACCTAGCGGGACACGCAAGCTGGTTCGGCAAGGCCGAGGCGTTACGGCGGGGACACCAGGCACTGGTCAATGCTGTACCGCAAGCCCATGTCGACTTCCTGCGGTCGCTGCAATTGTCACTGATATCAGGTGATTTCTTCTTCTGCCATGCTGGCGTCAGGCCTGACGTGCCGCTGGCGAGCCAGAGCCCGCAGGATCTGGTCTGGATACGCGACGTCTTCCACAACCATCCAGGGCTTTACCCCAAGGTGATCGTGCACGGCCACACACCGGTGCCGGAGGCGGAGGTGATGCCGAACCGCGTCAATGTCGACACGCTCGCCTGGCAGTCAGGCATGCTCAGTGCGCTCGCCGTGGACGGCGCGGACAAGCGTATCCTGACTGTGCAGGGAAAAGCGTTTTAGCGAAGCGCGGCGGTGACGCCGTAGCCGTCGACGGCCTGATGGTTGTTGGCTGCATCGGCGGAATAAATGCCGAGACCGCACAAAACGATGGCAGACAGCATGACAAAGGACAGAAGCGCTGCTTTCACGGACGTCATCTCTAGTTGAGCTTCCTGCATCTGGGCACGAGGCGGTTACCAATGGGTTGAAACCGAGAATTCGTCTCAAAGTTTCGACGATTTCGCGCTTGTAGGTCGATTCTGTATCGGCGGTGTGTCGCGCGGATCACACAGAAGGTTCATCGCGGTTGCATTGCCGATGCAGAGCGCGCGCCTTGTAGGATAGCGTTCGGCCACAAACCAAGGACGAAAGAGGTTGTCCCCGGCGGATTCCCCGCCGCGTGCCAATTATGCAACGGATAGAGCGGTTCGCCGCTACGGCGAACCGCTCTATCTTTTTATCTGACGCAATTCCGGACGGAAAACCGCTTCACACTTTTCCTGGAATTGCTGACTGCGCGCGGCCAGTCTCAGATCGTCGCCACCCAGGCGCGGGCAATGGCCAAGCCCGCGGCGTCGGCCTGGGGGCCGTTGAGAGCCATTTCGCTGTCGAGGCGGTCGTGCCAGTCGGGATGGCGATCGGCAATCAGCGGCGCGAAGGACGTGCTCCAGTCCCTCACCATCGGCCGGTCGGCCTCGAAATGGAACTGGAAGCCGTAGACGGCGCGGCCGATACGGAACGCCTGGTTCTCAGCAATTTCGCTGCCGGCAAGCCGCACCGCATTTGACGGCAGCGCGAAAGTGTCGTCGTGCCATTCGAAGATGGGGAAATCCTGGGGAAGTGCGCCAAGCACCGGATCGGTTCTGGCATCCGGCGTCAGCGATACCTTGTGCCAGCCGAATTCCGAGGCGCCGCCGATCTGGTTCTCACCGCCGAAAGTGCGGGCAACCAACTGGCTGCCCAGGCAGATACCGAGAACCGAGCGATCCTTGGCGGCGAAATCGCGGGTCAGTTCGAGCAGCGCCGGGAAATACGGGTAGTCATCGTCGGCCAGCGCATTCTGACCGCCGCCAAGCATCACCATGGCATCGTGTCCGGTCGCGTCGTCCGGCAGCGCATCGCCCTTGTAGGGCCGGCGCAGGTCGAGATCGGCGCCGGCTTCGGCGAGCGCGGCACCAACCTGGCCAAGGCCGGTGTTTTCGTAGTTCTGGACCACCAGCACCCGCATCGCAAAACCCTGCTGACATGAAATGACGCGACGAGCGATATCATGTCGCCCGTATTGCAGCCAAGATGCGTATTCGGGAGAGAGCTATGCCACTGCAGAACCGGGTCGATCCGTTCGGCGCCATCCATGCCATATCCGAGCGCGGCCTGTTCACCGGCAATCGCGGCATCATCCACGATCCTGAGACCAAGACGCTGCTGAAAAAGCGTTGGGCCTTGCCGGCCTGGATCATCTGCGTCTGCCAATTCCGCAATGCGCGGCGCGAGCCGATGGGCAGGAACAGGCCGGGCGGCAGGGCCGGCTGGACCGAGTTGTTCTTCCTCGACGAGGTGACGGCGCTGGCCGCCGGGCACCGTCCCTGTTTCTATTGCCGGCGTGAGCGAGCCACGGATTTTGTCGGGCGTTTCGGCAAAGTCTTCGGTGTAAACGAACCGCGCGCGCCAATGGTGGACAAGCGCCTGCACAAGGAGCGGCTGGCTTCCGGCGGCAAGCCACCTGATGTCACCATGGGAGAGCTTGCCGAATTGCCGGACGGAGCGATGATCGCGGATGGCGGCTCGGCCTATGCGCTGCGCGGCGGCAACGCGCTGCCCTGGTCGTTCGCAGGCTATGGCGATGCGGCGGCCTTCGACAGCCTTGCCGGCCGGTCGCTGCGCCTGCTCACACCGGCCACGACCGTTTCGGTGCTGCGGCACGGTTTTGAACCGGTGTGGCATCGTTCCGCCGAGACTTGACGCCAGGCACCGCCTCGCCCATTCCTCGGCGATGCGCGCCAATTACAAGATGCAGCGGCTGTTCGTGCCGGACGACCTCGCGGCAGGCATCGAATTCGATGCCGGCCAGCAGCAGAGCCATTATCTCACGCATGTGCTGCGGCTCGGCGAAGGCGCCGAGATCCTGGTCTTCAACGGCCGCGACGGCGAGTGGTCGGCGGCGATTGCCACCAGGTCGAAAAGGGCGGTGCGGCTGAAGGTGCTGGCCTCGCAGAGACCGCAACCGCCCCTGCCTGACCTGATCTATTGCTTCGCGCCGCTGAAACAGGGCCGGCTCGACTATCTCGTGCAGAAGGCGGTCGAGATGGGCGCCGGCATCCTGCAGCCGGTGATCACCCAGCACACGCAAGTGGCAAAACCCTCCATCGACCGGCTGCGCGCCAATGTCGTCGAGGCGGCCGAGCAATGCGGCATACTGGCGGTGCCGGAAGTGCGCGAGGCCGAGAAATTCGAGCGCCTGCTCTCCGGCTGGGACAAGGAACGCCGGCTTATCTTCTGCGACGAGGATGCCTCGACCAACAACCCGCTGCCGGCATTGCAGGCGGTGCCGGAGAGGAAGCTGGCGCTGCTGGTCGGGCCGGAAGGCGGCTTTTCCGACGACGAACGCAAGATGCTGCGGGCGCTCCCCTTCGTCACTGCCATCCCGCTCGGACCGCGCATCCTGCGCGCTGACACAGCAGCTGTAGCGGCGCTTGCGGTGATGCAGGTGACGGTCGGAGACTGGTAAGAGGCGTAAAGATCAATTCCTGTTGACCTGTGGCTCAGGATTTTTCGCTTGATCGGCTGCTGACATTTCGTCCATTTAGCGCCGGCGGGCTCCGAGAGCCGCAGAGGGGGCCCCATGGCGCGCGACACAACCGATTTCCGGCCAATCGAAGGCATCGACGAACTGGTCGAGCATCTGGCCGAAGGCAACAAGCCGCGCGACAAGTGGCGCATCGGGACCGAGCACGAGAAGTTCCCCTTCTATGTCGACGGCAACGCGCCGGTGCCTTATGGCGGCGAGCGCGGCATCCGCGCCATCCTCGAAGGCATGCAGCAAAAGCTCGGCTGGGACCCGATCATCGATGACGGCCGCATCATCGGCCTGGTCGAGCCGACCGGACAGGGCGCGATCTCGCTGGAGCCTGGCGGCCAGTTCGAGCTGTCGGGCGCGCCGCTGGAAACGATCCACCAGACCTGCCGGGAGGGCAATGCGCATCTGGCGCAGGTGCGCGAGATCGCCGAGCCGATGGGCATCCGCTTTCTCGGCCTCGGCGGCAGTCCGAAATGGTCGCTCGCCGAGACGGCGAAAATGCCGAAATCGCGCTACGAAATCATGACCCGCTACATGCCCAAGGTCGGCACCAAGGGTCTCGACATGATGTATCGCACCTGCACCATCCAGGTGAACCTCGACTTCGAAAGCGAAGCCGACATGCGCCGCAAGATGCAGGTGTCGCTGAAGCTGCAGCCACTGTCGACGGCGCTGTTTGCCAACTCGCCCTTCACCGACAGCCGGCCGAACGGGCTGCAGAGCTGGCGCGGCGACATCTGGCGCGACACCGACAACCAGCGCTCGGGCCTGCTCGAATTCTGCTTCTCGCCCGAGTTCGGCTTTGCCGACTATGTCGAATGGGCGCTCGACGTGCCGATGTATTTCGTCATCCGCGACGGCCACTATCACGACATGACGCACATCACCTTCCGCCGGTTCATGGCCGGCGCTGCCCGCAATGAAGTACCGGACGGACTGCCGACCATGGGCGACTGGGCGAACCATCTGTCGACGCTGTTCCCCGACGTCAGGCTGAAGCGCTTCCTCGAAATGCGCGGCGCCGATGGCGGGCCGTGGCGCCGCATCTGCGCACTGCCGGCCTTCTGGGTCGGGCTGCTCTATGACGAGGCCGCGCTCGACGCCGCCGAGGCGCTGACTTCGAGCTGGACCTATGAAGAAACGCTGGCGATGCGCAATGCGGTGCCGGAACAAGGCATTTCCGCGCCGTTCCGCAACACGACGCTGCGTGAGATCGGCCGCGATGTAATGACGATTTCGCGCCTTGGGCTGAAAAATCGCGGCAGGAAGAACCGCGACGGCTATGACGAGACCTCGTTCCTCAACACGCTGGACGAAGTCGTGGCGCGCGGTACCACCAGTGCCGAGGAAATGCTGTCGGCCTACCACACGCGCTGGGGCGGCTCGATCGAGCCGGTGTTCATGGAATATGCGTATTAGCGTCGCGCCTTGAGCAGCGGCAAAAGCCGCTTCAATCGAACATCGAAACGAACTAGGTTCTCCCTCGAGGATTTCCCGGAGGAGAAACCGATGCCTACCTTGTTCGACATATTGGCGCAGGCGCAGAACGGCAACGGCATGCAGGCGCTTGCCCAGCAGTACGGGCTTTCCATGCAGCAGACGCAGGCGGCTGTCGCCGCTCTGCTGCCGGCCTTCTCGCAAGGGCTGCAACGCAACACCGCCGATCCCTATGGGCTAGGCGCCTTCATGACGGCGATGGCGAGCGGCCAGCACGCCAAATACTTCGAGGACGCGACCAGGGCTTTCTCACCGCAAGGCGTCAATGAGGGCAATGGCATTCTGGGTCATCTGTTCGGCTCGAAGGAGCTGTCGCGCGCGGTGGCCAGCCAGGCCGCGCAGGCGACCGGCGTCAGCCAGCAGATCCTGCAGCAGATGCTGCCGGCCATCGCTTCGATGGTGATGGGCGGATTGTTCAAGCAGACGACAAACCAGTTGACCGGGGGTCAGATGCAGGCCGCCGGTGGCTTCGGCGGCGGCGGCAGCAATCCGCTCGGCGAGATCATCGAACAGATGATGCGGCAGGCGGGCGGCGGGGCACAGCCTGCGCCGCAGCCAGCACCCAATCCTTACGGTGAGAACCCGCTGGGCAAAGTGCTGCAGGACATGTTCGGCGGCGGCGCCCAACAGCCGCAAAGCCAGCCGCAACAGGCGCCCAACCCATATGGCGACAATCCGCTGGGCAAGGTGCTGCAGGATATGTTCGGCGGTGGCGCGGCACAGCAACCGCAGGGCCGGCCGCAGCAGCCAACACAGCCGCAACAGACGCAGAGCCCTTACGGCGACAACCCGCTGGGCAAGATTTTTGAAGAGATGATGCGGCAAGGCGGTGGTGGCGGCTTCGGCCTGCCCGGTGGGCAGCCGGCGCCGCAGCAGCCGCAAGCACCCCAGCCGCGACAGGCACCGCAGGAGCGCCAGGCGCCGCAACCGCAGGCCAATCCGAGCGGCAGGCCACGCAATCCGTTCGACGATATTTTCGGCAAGATGTTCGAGACCGGCGCCCAGCAGCGCGACGACTATCAGAAGGGCGTGGAAACGATCTTCGACCAGTTCAAGCGGGACATGGACCGGCGGTAGTTGGCGGTAGTTGGGCGCTGACCTTCGCGGCTTCGGAGCAAGGAACGAAGCGACGCGGCGCAGACCGCACGATGACGACGGAGCTTTAAAAGAAAAGCCCGGTCCTGGAGGAGGACCGGGCCAGTGTGCAGGCTGGCCGGCGGGGAACCGGCAGGGAGTGGGGAGCCTGCTATACTCGTTGGTCGTAGCGAGCCTGAGAAAGGTTCACGGCAACCGAAACAATGCGCCCGATATCACGCTATCTGGCGGGCGAGATCTTCGATTGTATCGGCGCGATCGCTCGCAATCGCACGCAGCTTCACGGTCGGATCGGCGCCGAACGGCACATCGATGGCGACATGGAGATCCGCGCGCGTCAGGCCGATATCGGCGAGTTCGGCGTCCGACATCTCGCCGAGGCGATAGAAGGCCCGGCGATTTTTCCAGGCCTGGTAGGCATTGAGAAGGGTGTTGGCCACGCGCGTCGCAACGGCCGGACGCGAGGTGATGCGCGAGGTCGCGGTGGCGAAATCAAACGTGGTCATGTCGGTCTCCTTCAGACTCGAACTGGACAAGACCAGGCGATCGGCGCTGGGGACAGCGGCCGTTCCGGTCTCGATTCACATGCCTTCATGTGGACAATGTGAATTTGCCACGCACCGATTGATTAATCCAACGAATGTTTCTAATCTTTAGCATCAACGCTACTGATGGATTGGACCGATGAAAGCGCCACTCGATCTCGACCAGTTGCAGACCTTCATCTCGATTGCCGATACCGGCAGCTTTACCCGCGCGGCCGAGGAAGTGCTGCGCACGCAATCGGCGGTGTCGATGCAGATGCGCCGGCTGGAAGAGCGGATCGGCAAGCCGCTGTTCGAAAAGGACGGCCGCACCAACAGGCTGACCGAGGAAGGCGACAAGCTGCTCTCCTACGCGCGCCGCCTGCTCTATCTCAACCGCGAAACGCTGGCCGCCTTCGATGACCAGCGGCTCGAAGGCACCATCCGCATCGGCACCCCCGACGACTATGCCGACCGGTTCCTGCCCGAAATCATGGCACGCTTCACACGGTCAAACCCGCGCGTCGAACTGACCGTCATCTGCGAGCCTACGCCAGGCTTGGTCGAGCATATCAAGCGCGGCAATCTCGATCTTGCGCTGGTGACGCACAACGATACGCGCGGCCAGTCGGAAGTGGTGCGGCGCGAGCCGCTGCTATGGGTGACCTCGGCCAACCATGCCACGCACGAACAGGAAGTGCTGCCGATGGCCTTCGGCCGGCCGAACTGCATCTGGCGGCGCGCCGCCGTCGATGTGCTCGACCGGCAAAACCGCGACTATCGAATCCTGTTCACCAGCTTCTCGGCCACCGTCATCACCGCCGCGGTGCTGTCGGGGCTGGCGATCTCGGTGCTGCCGGAATGCGCGCTGCGGCCCGGCATGCGAGTGCTGGGCGAAGCCGACGGTTTTGGCGCCCTGCCCGACTGCCGCATCGGCATCATGCGCGGCCAGACCTCGCGTCCCGAAATCGTCGACGCTCTGGCCCGACACATCTCGGAAAGCCTCGACAATATTTCCGTGCCGCTCGGCGAAGAAACGGGAAGCTTCGATTTCGCCTCGCTCGCCTTCGCCAAGATGAAGCGGAGCAAGCCGAACCAGATCCTGCCTGGCTGGTAGGAACGATCAGGCCGACGCTGCCGCCTCCGTCGTTGCGTTGGCCGACGACAGGCCGGGCAGCGCCACCAATTGCGCCGGCTCCAGCGGCGGCGACAAGAGGTAGCCCTGCAGCTGCTGGCAGCCCATGGCGACCAGCAGCGCCTTTTGCACCTCGGTCTCTACGCCCTCGGCGGTGACCTCGACCTTGAGCGCGCCGGCGAGATCGATCAGCGCCTTGACGATGGCGCCCGAATTGCCGTCGCCGTCGAGAAGCCGCACGAAGGAGCGGTCGATCTTGAGCTTGTCGATGGCATGGCGGCGCAGATAGCTCAGCGACGAATAGCCGGTGCCGAAATCGTCGAGCACAATGCCGACGCCCGACTGGCGCAAGGCTGCCAGAGCCGCTCTGGTGGTGTCGTTGTTTTCCAGGAGAACGTTTTCGGTGATTTCGAGCTGCAGGCGCTTCGGCGCCAGTCCGGTTTCGGCGAGGATCGAGGCAACCTCTTCGGCAAAGCCGGCGTCGCGCAATTGCAGCGGCGAGACATTGACGGCGAGCCACGGCAGTTTGGTCTTCACGGCGAAGCGGCAGGCTTCCAGCAGGGCCCATGCGCCGAGCTGCCCGATCATGCCGCGTTCCTCGGCGATGGCGATGAACTGCGCCGCCGGCAGTGCGCCATGGACCTCATGCGCCCAGCGGATCAGCGCCTCGGCGCCGACAATGGTCTTGCCGTCGCTGGCAAAGACCGGCTGGTAGGCGAGCTTGATACCGGTGCCGCCATTCAGCGCGCTGCGCAGCTCGCTCTCGACCTTGCGCTTGCGCAGCAAAAGGTCGTCCATGTCGCCGGCGAAGACCTGGTAGCGGCCACGGCCGTTCTTCTTGGCTTCGTAGAGCGCGATGTCGGCCTTGCGCAGCAGATCGTCTGCGTCGGCATCAGGGCCTGTCGACAAGGCTATGCCGATGCTGGCGCTGATAAAGACCTGATCGTCCATCAGCTTGAACGGCTCCTGCAGTTTCTGCAGCACCCTCTCGGAAATATCCTCGGCGTTCCTTACGTCGCGGACATCGATCAGGATCACCGCGAATTCGTCGCCACCCAGTCTTGCCACCGTGTCGACGTCGCGAACCGTATGCTGAAGCCTGGCCGCCGTCTGGCGCACGAGTTCGTCGCCTGCCGGGTGACCAAGCGTGTCGTTGACATGCTTGAAGCGATCTAGATCGAGATAAAGCAGCGCGACCTTGCTTTCATTGCCGGAGGTAAGCAAGGCACGCCGCAGCCTGTCCTCGAACAGTGCCCGGTTGGGCAGGCCGGTGAGCGTGTCGTGAAAGGCGAGATATTGCGCCTGGGCCTGGCTGGTCTGCAGCGCCGATGACGCACGGCGCAGACGCCGGAGCAGAAAGGCGAGCACGCTCGCCGCAACCAGCGCGGCCAGAGCCAGGGCCGGGCTGGCCTTGCCCACCAGCGTCAGGCCGGGCCGTTCCTGGTCCCAGGCAATATAGCCGAGGATGACACCCTGTTTGTCGATAAGCGGAATGGCAGCCGAGCCAAGCGGCTGAGCCATCGGCAGGAGATGCGCCCCCGCCAGCAGATATTTCTGCGCGATCTTGCCGATCACCGCGTCGTTGATGAACTCTATGGAGACATGCAGATATTCGCTGCCGGATGCCTGGGTGACGCGATCCGAACTCGGCACCAGAGGCATGACGCTGAGTATGGCAGGCTGACCGCCAAGCGAGACCAGATCGTCGGCAACGAATTTTGCGCCGGCCTGGCTTGCGTCCTTGCTCATCATCTGGCGCAACCTGGCGATGGTCGGCCGCAAAGCGGGTTCGTCCTCGCCAAAGACGGCAGGCGACACGACCTTGCCTTCGCGCATGGCGTGGACCGGCCGGTTGGCGTTGTCCAGCACATAGACCCGGTTGTGGCCGTAATACGAGTACATCCAGACGCTGAAATTCTCGGCCATCCAGGTCTGGTTGCCGGCCTTGGCGTTTATAACGGAATCATCCCAGACGGCGACGCTTTCCTGCTCGCGCTTTACCGCGGCGATCTGGTCCTGCAGGCCGTTGGCAAGGAAAACCTTCTCCCGCTCGAGCGAGACCCGGTCGGCCTGCATGGTGGCGTAAAGGCCGAAGCCGACAACGATGGCCAGTGCAAAAACGGCAAGCGTCAGCACCGTCAGGGTGACCTGGAACGTCAACGGGCTGCGTTGTTTGCGGGCGCTCATGCGTCCTCCTTGGCCCAGAGTCAATCAGGCCAGGCTTAAGATCAAGTTATGGAATCTTGACGCGGAGCGACAACAGCCGCTCAATCGGCCGATGAGCGACGCAGAATCCGAATCACGAACCAATGCCACCGAATACACGGTGAGCGAGATTTCCGGCGCGCTGAAGCGCACGGTCGAGGATGTCTTCGGCCATGTGCGGGTGCGCGGCGAAATTTCCGGCTATCGCGGGCCGCACTCTTCCGGCCATGCCTATTTCACCCTGAAGGACGACCGCGCGCGGCTCGATGCCGTGGTCTGGAAAGGCACGATGAGCCGGCTGAAATTCCGTCCCGAAGAGGGGATGGAGGTGATCGCCACCGGCAAACTCACCACCTATCCCGGCAAATCCAACTACCAGATCGTCATCGACAATCTAGAACCCGCCGGCGCCGGGGCGCTGATGGCGCTTTTGGAAGAGCGCAAGCGGCGACTGCAGGCCGAAGGACTTTTCGATGCCGGCCGCAAGCGGCGGCTGCCGTTCATGCCGCGCACCATCGGCGTCGTCACCTCGCCGACCGGATCGGTGATCCGTGACATCATCCATCGCATCAAGGACCGCTTTCCTCTGCATGTGCTGGTCTGGCCGGTAAGAGTCCAGGGCGAGACGGCGGGGGCGGAAGTGACGGCCGCCGTCAACGGCTTCAACGCGCTGGCCTGGGATGGCGCGATTGCCCAGCCCGACCTTCTGATCGTGGCGCGCGGCGGCGGCAGCCTCGAGGACCTCTGGGGGTTCAACGATGAAGGGCTGGCGCGCGCCGTCGCCGCCTCGCGCATTCCGGTGATTTCGGCCGTCGGGCACGAGACCGACTGGACCTTGATCGACCTCGTCGCCGACATGCGCGCACCGACGCCGACAGGTGCGGCGGAGATCGCGGTGCCGGTGAAAGCGGACCTCGAAGCGACACTAGCCAGTCTTGGCGCACGTCTCAAAGCAGCCACCTTGCGCAATTTCGAACGCAAGCGGCAGGCCTCGCGTGCGGCGGCCCGGGCACTGCCCTCACCCGACCAGTTGCTGGCGCTGCCGCGACGGCGGCTGGACGAGGCGGCCAGCCGGCTTAGCCGGGGGCTGATGGTCTCCACCGAAAGAAAGCGAGCTCGGTTCTTCGCCGTGAAGCTCACTCCGGCAACGCTGTCGCGGCGGATTGCCGAGGCGCGACGAACCAACGACCGCAACCTTTTGCGCGCCCAGGGGGCGCTGCGCGCATTGGCGAGAGCCCGGCGCGCGGAACTCAATCGCGCAGCGGATCAACTGCCAAAATGCGCAAAAGCATCCCTGCAACGGCACAGGCAGCAACTGGCTTTGCTGCAAGGCCGCATTACGATCGAGCCAACGGCACGGCGGCAAACCGTGCAGAGGGATCTGCTGACAGCTTTGACGAGACGCGGCACGCAAGCGGTACTGCTCAGGCTGGAGCGACTGCGCGGCCGCATTGTCCAATCCGAGAGGCTGATGGCAACGCTGTCGCACAAGGCTGTGCTGGCCCGCGGCTTCGCGCTGGTCAAGGATGCCGACGGCGCGGTGATCAAACTGGCAGTTGATGTGACGCCGGGCGCTGGCCTGCAGCTGGAGTTCGCCGACGGCATCGTAAATGCGGTCGCGACCGGCGACGCCGAGCGGGTGCAGGCCGTTGCCAAACCAGCGGCCACGCCGCCCGCCAGCAAACCCGCCGCAAAGCCGGCGGCCAGCAAACCGAAAGAACCGGGCAATCAGGGCTCGCTTTTTTAGAGGACCGCATGACCGGACATGACCCGCATCTTCAAACGCCGGCGGGCAAGCCGCGCGCCCGTGCTTTCGGCATTGCCTTCGAGGGCACGCCGGGCGGCTTCAACGCCATCACCGATGTGCCCGGCGTATCGGTCGGCTATGCGACGCTGATTTCCGGCGAGGGTCTGCTCGAGGTTGGCACGGGGCCGGTGCGCACCGGCGTCACCGCCATCCTGCCGCGGCCGTCGGCTGAGCTCGCCACGCCGGTGTTTGCCGGTGTCTTCAGCCAGAACGGCAATGGCGAGTTGACGGGGTCGCACATTATCGAGGAAGTCGGCGCCTTCAACCTGCCGGTCACCATCACCAACACGCATTCCTGCGGCGTTACCCGCGACGGCACGCTGCGCTGGATGCAACGCGTGCTGCCGGCGGCGCTCGACAGCGGCTGGGGCCTGCCGGTTGCGGCGGAGACCTATGATGGTTTCCTCAACGACATCAACGGTCATCACGTCGGCTTCGAAGATGTCGAAGCCGCGCTCGACGGTGCCGCCGGTGGAGCGATCGAGGAAGGCAGTGTCGGCGGCGGCACCGGCATGATTGCCTTTGGCTTCAAGGCCGGCTCGGGCACGGCATCGCGCATCGTCGAGTGGCAGGGCATCAGGCATACGGTCGGCGTATTCGTGCAGGCGAATTTCGGCAAGCGGCGCAATTTCACACTGCGCGGCGCCCGCGTCGGGCCCGATCTGGTAGAGCCGGCGATGCGCGAAGGCACGCCGCGTGCCGAAAAGGGCTCGATCATCGCCATCGTCGCCACCGATGCGCCATTTCTGCCGCACCAGATGAAGCGGCTGGCAAAGCGCGTGCCGCTCGGCATCGCCATGACAGGCGGCTTCGGCTACCACAGTTCGGGCGACATTTTTCTGGCCTTCACCACCGCCAATCCGCAAGCAGCACTTGCACCGTCGGGACGAACCGCAAACGCCGCTTACATCCCGGACGTCGATATCGATCCGTTCTTCGATGCGGTGGCGCAAGGCGTAGAGGAGGCGATCCTCAATGCAATGGTCGCCAATGAGGATATGAGCGGACGCGACGGCAATTTCGTGCCGGCGCTGCCGAAGGCCTGGCTGAAAGATCGATTTGGATAGAGGACAAGGCCTGGCGGGCCTGTTGCGTCACGGCTTGGCCGCGTTGCTCTGGTCGGCCTCGGCCGCCTCTTCGAGCCGCGATGCGATCAGTTCCTGGATGTCGCCGACTTCTTCCTGGATATCTTCCAGCGGAATGCCGACCTCAGCGGCCTTGGCCGCGCACTCCTTGGCGAGGGTCTCGGCCTGCTTCTCGATCTTTACCGGCGAGTGCTGGCAGTGGACCTTTTCACCGATCCATCCGCGCAAGAACTCGATCGCATGTTCACTCATACTGCTTTTCCCTGGCGGCTATGCCGGTTGGTAACCGTAAACGTCCGCACCCGGTAAAGGATGCATGCTGCCATTCGAACCGAGTCGGCTTCGCCCGGCAAGTTGATCTTGTCGGAGGTCCGAAGAGCCGAATGAAGGGAAGGGTTCAATGAGCACGTTCTGATTGTTTGATAGAGTGGTACGTTGGCCGGGATCGGCTTCGGCTCTATGCTATTGTTCTTACGATCTTTTCCTGCTGTCGACGGCCGATTTGTATCACAATAGGGATCACAACGCGTAACACATTTTCTGCTGCTTCGTGGTACACCGCCACAGCTACACGGTCGAAGCCGCCGCTATATAGTGACATCATTATGCGATGTCGACTCTATCAGCCATCCTGCTTCTTTCCGCCGCGCTGTGTCAAACGTCATCCCCGTCCAGTATGGAGATCGGATGGCCCCGGAGGGCGTATGAAGATGTTGATTTTATTGCGTTTCGTGGGCCAAAATCAGAAAGCTCTCGTCAGCGTCACCCCGCTCGACTGCCTCCGCCACACTCAGCGCCTCCGACGTCGATTCCTTGCACGTAAGGCGCGGGCCGGATGAACGACAACATTGGCGCTTTGGCAGCGCGCTCCTGCTAAGGACGATGTCTCGATGCAACAAGCTCTGCCTTTCGCTGCGCCGTCTCCAGACCGATTGAGATGAAGGCGCGCGCATGCCGGGCCAATTCCATATTGTCGGACCACAGATTGCGCCAGATCGCCGTCTTCCGTGACAGGTTCTCGTCGACGATCTTCGACGAGAAGGATTCAAAGCTGAGGTCGTCCCTATAGCCGATCGCGGTCAGCGCATCGAAGATGGCGGCAAAGTCGATATTGCCGGTGCCGAGGAAACCGCGATGGCTCTCGCCGATATGGACATAACCGATCTTGTCAGCGGCATGGCGGATAGCCAGTCCGACATCGGCCTCCTCGATGTTCATGTGGAAGGTATCGAGATGCAGGAAGATGTTGTCGGAGCCGGTGTCCGCGATGAAGGCCAGGCCTTGTGAAGCGGTGTTGAGAAGATTGCTTTCGAAGCGATTGACGATCTCCAGATTGAGCGTGACGCCGGCGGCCTTGGCCGTCTCCGCAACCTTCGCAAGTGTACCCGCGCTGCGGTTCCACTGATCGCGCGTCGGCGCCTGCGTCTGCAAGCCGTGGCTGGTACTGAGGATGCCGCCAATCTTCTGGCCGCCGAGATCGCGGGTGAGCGCGATCGTCTCGTTGAGGATCTCGACGCCGCGCGCGGCAACCGCCTTGTCGGCACTCGAAATGTCGCCGTCGGCCGGCAGGCCGATGCTGATCGCCACGCCAAGCTTGAGGTCGGCGATGCGCCTGGCCAGCCCGCCAACGTCGACATTGGCGGGGTCAAGATAGGAGAACTCGATCAGGTCGAAACCGGCCTCCTTGGTGTTGGCCAGCGTCCGTTCGAGGTCGCCTTGCGCCGAACTCGCCGACCAGACGAAGGAATGAATACCGATGCGCGACATGATCGTCTCCCGTTTCTGGAATTGAGTTGCGGCCGGGTTGCCCCGGCCGCATCGGCCTTGGGAGGCTTAGCGGGCTGCGGTCCAGCCCTTGTAGTCTTTCAGGTTCTCGGCCGTGATCAGCTTCGGGTCGAGCAGCACGGTCGGCTCCGCCGGCTTCTTGCCGGCAAGCAGCTCAGCCGCCATCGTCAGCGACTGGCCAGCCATCACGTAGGGATCCTGCGAAGCCGAGGCCTTGATCATCGAGGTGCCGGAAGCGAGTTCCTTCTCGATATCGGGAGCGCCATCCACTGCGGTGAAGATGAACTCCGAGCGATTGAGCTGCTTGGCCGCAAGCTGGGCGCCGATCGCCGTCGGATCGTTGATGGCAAACACCGCATCGATCTTGTCGAAGCGGGTGAGCAGCGACTGGAAGACCTTCAGGCCGCCGTCGCGCGAGCCTTCGGCATTCTGGTCGTCGGAGAGGATCTTGATGTCGGGGTGTTTTGCAAGGACGTCTTTGCAGCCCTTCACCCGCTCCAGGATCGACGACGACGCCGGGCCGTTGAGGATAACGTAGTCGCCCTTGCCGCCGGTGTGGTCGACCAGATACTGGCAGGCCTCTTCGCCGGCCTTGACGTTGTTGGTCATCACGGTGACGTCGGCGCCTGGCGCCGAGACGTCGAAGGCGGCAACGACGATGCCCGCTGCTTGCGCCTTCTTCACCGCCGGGCCGATCGCCTTGGCATCGACCGCATTGAGCATGATCACGTCGACCCCGGCGGCGATGAAGGAATCGACCTGAGAGACCTGCTTGTTGAGGTCGTAGTCGGCCGACACTGAGGTTACCTCGACCTTTGGGTTGATCTTCTTGGCTGCGTCCTCGATGCCCTTGATGGTGGCGACGAAGAAGGGGTTGCCGAGCAGGCCGACCGAGATGCCGACCTTGTTGAGGTCCTTGGCCGATGCGGGCGCGATGGCGGCGGCCGCGAGTGCGACGCCGCAGAGCAGTTTAGCGATGGTCTTCATTGCTTTCCTCCAATTGCCCCGCGCCTCTCACGGTGCGTTACACAAACCGGTCGTTTACGCCGGCGACCAAGGTCAATCACGTTCTCGCTCCTGCCTGGAGCCTGTAGCGGTCGAGGGCGACTGCCACGATGATGACCAATCCCTTGATGATGTACTGCCAGATGTCCGAGACACCGGCCAAGATGAGCCCGTTGGATAGCACCGCTATGATCAGGCCACCGATCAGCGTACCCCAGATCGAGCCGACGCCGCCGACGAAGCTGGTGCCGCCGAGAATGACCGCGGCAATGGCGTCGAGTTCGTACGACTGCCCAAGCTGCAGCCCGTTGGCCGCATAGAGCCGGGCCGCTGACATGGCGCCGCCAAGGCCGGCCAGCAGGCCGGAAACGCCATAGACAAAGAGCAGCACCAGCGGCACCTTGATGCCGGTCAGCCGCGCCGCTTCGGCATTGCCGCCAACGGCATAGATCCAGGTGCCGAGCACGGTGCGCTTGAGCACCAGCCAGGACAGCACCACGATCGACAAGGCGATGATGACCAGCCACGGAATGCCGAACAGCGAACCGTTGCCGATGAAGTCGAACGGCAGGTCCGAGTTGAACACCGTGGTGTCCTGGCCGAGCAGGCGGGCGACGCCGCGCACAGCGGTCAGCGACCCCAGCGTGACGATGAAGGGCGGCAGTCTGATATAGGCGATCAGCAGCCCGTTGATGACGCCGAAGCCGAGGCCGACGAGAATGGCCGCCGGCACGCCCAGCAGTCCCCAATCGGGCACCAGCGACACCATCACCGCCACCATCGCCGAGGCGGCAAGTATCGAGCCGACGGACAGGTCGATCCCGCCGGTCAGGATGACGAAGGTCATGCCCGCTGCCAGCACGATGTTGATCGACGATTGCTGCATGACGATCAGCAAATTGGTCTGGGTGAAGAAGCGCGCGTTCATCAACTGGAAGCCGACCGCCAGCAGGATCAGGATCGGCAGCATGCCAAGGGCGGCGAAGGCGGTGCGCAACCGCCGGCTCCTGCCGACAACCTGGCCACTGATCTCGGTCGCCTTGTCGGTCATCCCTTGGCCGCTCCCGTTGCAAGTTCCATGATTGCTTCCTGGCGCAGCGGCTGGTCTTTGGACGCCGTAACCTCGCCGGCAATCGTGCCGTCGCGCATTACCAGCACGCGGTCGGCAACGCCGATCACCTCCGGCAGTTCGCTGGAGATCATCAGGATGGCGATGCCCTTTTTGGCGAGATTGTCGATCAGCCGGTAGATTTCCGACTTCGCTCCGACATCGACGCCGCGCGTCGGTTCATCCAGGATGACCACTTGCGGCTCGGTCTCGAGCAGGCGGGCAAGCAACACTTTCTGCTGGTTGCCGCCCGACAGCGAACCGGCATTGGCCTGTACCGACCTGGTGCGGATGGAGAGATCCGAAACGGCAGTGGCAGCATGTCTCTCGGCGGCTTCGAAATCGCGCAAGCCGCCGGGCCGCGCATCCCTGGCCAGCACGCCCATGCTGATGTTGTCGGAGATCGACATGTCGAGAAAGAGGCCGAGCTCCTTGCGGTCTTCGGTGAGATAGGCGATGCCGGCATTCAGTGCCTCGCTTGGCGAGCCGATGGTTACGGGCTTGCCGTCGAGTTCCAGCGTGCCGGCGATGCGTCTGTCGGCACCGAAGATCAGTCGCGCGAGTTCGGTGCGGCCCGAGCCGACAAGGCCAGCCAGAGCCAGCACCTCGCCCTTGTACAGTTCGAAGGAGCAGTTCTTCAGGAGATTGCCGTCCGCCATGCCGCGCACCGACAAGGCGACCGCGCGCTTGTTGTCCGGCGGGCGATGATCCTTCCTGTAAAAAGCGGACAGGTCGCGGCCAACCATCATCGAGACGAGGCGCGAGGCGTTCAGCTCGGCACGCTCGAGTGTGCCGACATAGCCGCTGTCGCGCAGCACGCTGACACGGTCGGCCAACTGGTAGACCTCTTCCATGCGGTGGCTGATGTAGATGATGGCGATGCCTTGCGACTTCAGCGTCGCGATGACCTCGAAGAGACGGTCGGTCTCGCGCGAGGTCAGCGAGGTGGTTGGCTCGTCCATGACGATGATGCGCGCGCTGGTCGAAAGCGCGCGGGCGATTTCGACCAGCTGACGCTCGCCGAGCGACAGGCTGGAAACCTGAGCCCGTGCGGAGAAGGACACGCCGAGACGCTTGATGATCTCATTGCTGCGCCGGTAGCATTGGTCGCGGTCGACGATGCCGAAACGCCTCGGCTCATTGCCGAGGAAGATGTTCTGCGCGACCGTCAGGTTGGGCGCCAGCGACAGTTCCTGATAGATAACCGCAATGCCGTGAGCCCGCGCCTTGATCGGGTCGCCGGTGGCGACCGGCACGCCGTCGATCAGTATCTCGCCGCCGGCATCAGGCCGATAGGCGCCGGACAGCACCTTCATCAAAGTCGACTTGCCAGCACCGTTTTCACCCATCAGTGCATGGACTTCGCCGGCATGGACGGTCAGCGACACGTCCTGCAAGGCGCGGACTGGCCCGAACGTCTTCGAGATGTGCCGCATTTCCAGCACTGGCTGGCGCGTGACTTCGGCCTGAGCAGCGACAATCACCGTGCGCCTCCCGCTGCCGCGCGGGGGATGCCCTGCTCGCCGATGAGGCCACGCCATGTGTCGCGATATCGGGCAAGTCCGGTGAAGCTTGCGGCACGCACGGGCTCCGGCACTTCCGCGGCAAATTCGCGGCCGACGGTCTCGAAGGCCAGCGCCGCCGCCCCGGTGGCGCTGCCCTCCAGTGTGGCCCCTTGCAGGAAGGCCTGGCTGGGACGCAGTTGCGCCACTAGCCCGGCGAGCAGGCCGCCAGCGTTCAGTCCGCCATCGACGATCACGGTGTTGTCCGAATGGATCTGGTCGAGGCAGAGGTCGACCATCAGCGCGACGTAGAGCAGCGCCACGGCTGCGCGTTCCTCGGCGCTTGGCATGCGGCCGACCAATTTGCCGGCGCGGCCGGGCATTGGTCCGCCCGGCGCGAAGCTCGGCAGCGCCATGCTGCCGGCGTTGATCACCCGCTGCACTGCCGCCGGCGCGATCGCGCCTTGCCAGCCGTCGCTGATCGTGGCGAATTCGCGCCCGCCCATGAAGCGGATGGTCGGCACAGGGCCGCCGTCGATATCGACATTGACCAGCATGTCGCGCTGGCCATCGAGCGCGTCGAGCAGGCAATCCGGATTAAGCACGACGACCCAGGTGCCGGTCGAGACGACGGTGACCGGGCCAAGCTCCTGCCGGCGATAGGCATGGAGCGCGGCATTGCTGTCATGGACACCATTGTGGATGGCGATCCGCCGCTTCGTGTCGCCGAGGCGTTGCTCGCCGACAACCGAGCCCGCCCGCTCGAAAGCGGGCATCCGGTCGCGCCAGCCCTCAATATCGACCAGCGAACTGAAGTCGCGCTTGCGCGGCGCCCATAAATGCGAGTGGCAGCCGAGATAGGACACTTCCGAGACCGCCCGGCCGCCAAACCGCCAGCTCCAGTATTGTGGATAGCCGAGGATCGATTTCGCGGCCGTGAATGCACCGGGTTGCACCGCCTGTAGCCACAGCATGTGGCGACCGTAGTTGAAGCCGAGCGGCAATCGCGGCGAGAAGGTCTCGGTGAAATCCGGAACGAGGCGATCAATTTGCGCGGCAATATCAGCCGGCGGCTCTTGCTCATAATCGAGTATCGGATGCGTCAGCGCCGCCTCGTCGACCAGGGCAAAGGTGCAGCCATGGCCCGACACCATCACGCCCTGTACGCCATGGACGTCGGAGGCCTCGCTTACGGCGCGAACCGCCCAACTGTGAAGTGCTGCCTCATCAAGCACGCTGAAGCCATCTTTGCGCATCCAGTTCGGCCGGGTCCGGCGCTCGTCGACGATGCGCCCGTCCTGAGCGAAGACGAACAGCTTCGAATTGGTCTTGCCGAAATCGAGGACGGCCATCTTCACTGGATGGCTCCCGAAGCCGAAGCGATGCGCACCATGACGCCCGCGTCTTCCAGCATGCGCGCGTCGACGTCGGACAGGCCGTCATCGGTCACCAGCGTGCCGATGCGCGACAAGGGCAGCGCGATGTTACGGGCGTGGATCGACAGTTTGCGGCTGTCGGCCAGCACCACGATCTGGTCGGCACACAGGCTGAGATCGGCGATGGAGCGGACCAGCAGCGGGTGCGATTCCAGCACGCCCTCCTGGCCAAGGCCTTGCGCGCCGAGAAAGAACTTCGATGCGTAGAACGGCTCCGCCTGGGTCGGTGAATGGATGATGCCCGGCTCACGATGCAGATCGCCGCCGGCAACGGTCAGGCTGCAATGGCCGTGGTCGCTCAGATAGGCCGCGAGCGGCATCGAATTGGTATAGAGACGGATGCTGCGCTCAGCCAGCTTGACCCCAAGGTGGAAGCAGGTCGAACCGCCATGCACGATGACCGCATCGCCGTCGCGCACCATCGTGGCCGCGAGAGCGGCGATCTGCCGCTTGGCCTCGACCGCGAGGTCGCGGTTCTCGTCATAGGGCCTGGCATAGGCAACACCCGCCTGTGAAGCGCCGTCGAGCGCCGAGATGCCACCATAGACCTTCCGTGCTTCACCGGCCTCGTCGATCTTGTCGATGTCGCGCCGCACCGTCGCCGCCGACACGCCGAGCTGCTCCTGCAGTTCGCGCACCGACGCGAAGGGGCGATCCCGCAGCAACTCGACGATCTGACGCTGGCGGCCGGAGTCGCTCAATCGTTTTCCTCCCAGGAGCCGTTTTTGCCACGGCATTTGACGTAACTTACTCAACATCTTTCCGATTGCAAGAACCTTTGATGACATTAGATCACTATTGACGTAAGTCGCTCGCATCTGCGATACACATCAACATCCCACGACGGGTATCCGAAGCTGCGAGGCTGACGGAGCTGATAGAGGAAATGCGCCATGGCGAGCTATGCGGATGCGCAGGAAATGGCTGCTTTGCGGGCGCTTTCGGCCAGCATCGGGCGCAATCCAAATCTGACCCAGGCCGCCGGCGGCAACACCTCGCTGAAAGCCGGCGACACGCTGTGGATCAAGGCTTCCGGCACATGGCTGAAGGATGCGCTCTCCGAAGACATCATGGTCCCGGTGGCGATGGCGCCGCTGCTCAGGGCTGTCGAACAGCGCGACAGCGCCGCCGACCAGCCGCAGATCTTCGCCATCGAGACGCTCAACGCCCGGCGCCTGCGCCCTTCGATTGAAACCACCGTTCACGCGCTGATGCCGCAGCGCGTCGTCCTGCATGTCCATTGCGTCGAAACCATTTCGCTGGCGGTACAGGCCAATTGCGAGGTGGAAGCCGCCAGACGCCTTGATGGTCTCAAATGGGCGTATGTTCCTTATTTCCGGCCAGGCCTGCCGCTTGCCCAGGGTATTGCCGAGCGGCTTCAGGCTGGGGTCGACGTGCTGATCCTTGCCAATCACGGGCTGGTCGTCGCGGCCGATACCGTCGCCGAGGCCGAAGTGCTGCTGCGCCGCGTCACGCTGCTTCTGGCGCGGCCGGCGCGCCAAGTGGCGGAACCGGATGTTGCGGGATTGGCGGCGCTGGCCGGGAAAACCGGTTACAGGCTGCCGGCGGAAATCGAGGCGCACGCGGTCGCCATCGATCCCGAAAGCCGCCGCATGGCGTCCGGGGGCAGCCTCTACCCCGATCACGTCATCTTTCTGGGTCGGGGGTCGGTGGTGGCAAAGCCCGGTGAGGATGTGCCGCGCGTCATCGAGCGGTGCGGTACAAACCCCGTGGCGATCCTGTTTCCCGGGCTGGGCGTGCTGATGCGCGGCGATGCCAGTGCGGGCGCCGACGCCATGCAACGCTGCCTTGCCGACGTGACGGCACGCGTCGACATTGCAGCGCGGCCGAACTACCTCACCGCCGCCGAGAACGATGAACTGGTCAACTGGGACGCCGAGAAGTATCGCCAGAAACTCAATGCCGCCAGCCGCTGACACGCCGCTTGCCATAGGCATCGACATCGGCACGTCCGGCGCGCGCGCGGTCGCCATGCGTCCGGATTTTTCCATTGCCGCGCGTTCCGCCGTTTCGCTCGAGTTGTTTGGCCGGAATGCCCGCGACCCTGCAGTGTGGTGGTCAGCGGTCGGCGCAGCGCTGGCGGAACTGCTTTCGGGCATCGACCGAACAGCGGTCCGGTCGATCGCTGTTGACGGCACTTCAGGTACGTTGCTGCCGGTCGACGGCGCCGGGCGGCCGCTGGCCGAGCCGCTGATGTACAACGATACGGTCGCCGACAACGCCATTCTGGTCGCGATCGCTCGCGAAGCCCCAGCGACCAGTGCCGCACTTGGGGCGACGTCCGGTCTCGCCAAGGCGCTCTGGTTCCAGCGCACGCCCGGTGTTGCCGCGGTGCTGCATCAGGCGGACTGGATCGCGGGACAATTCTCCGGTCGCTTCGATGTCAGCGACGAGAACAATGCCTTGAAAACCGGTTACGACATCACGGCCCGCTGCTGGCCGGACTGGATTGCGGCCACCGAAATGCGCATGGAGTTGCTGCCCGGTATCGCCAGGCCGGGCGATGTCGTCGGCAAACTCACCGCGGATGCCGCGGATATGTTCGGCTTACCGCGCGAAATCGCCGTCGTCGCCGGAACGACCGATGGCTGCGCCTCGTTCCTGGCGACAGGTGCCGCGGCAATGGGCGACGGCGTCACCGCGCTGGGGTCGTCGTTGACCGTCAAGATCCTGTCCGACCGGCCTATCTCGGCGCCACGCTTCGGCATCTACAGCCATCGGCTTGGAGATGTCTGGCTGGCGGGCGGCGCATCGAACTCCGGCGGCAAGGTGCTGACACAGCATTTCCCTCTGGCGCGCATCGTCGAGCTGAGCATGGCGATCGACCCGATGACCGAGACCGGCCTCGACTACTATCCTCTTGCCACTGCAGGCGAACGCTTTCCGATCGCCGATCCGGCACTGCCGCCGCGTCTTGTGCCGCGACCGGTGGAGGACGCCGACTATCTGAAAGCCATGTTGGAGGGTATCGCCGCGATCGAGGCGCTCGGCTATGACAGGCTCGCCGAGCTCGGCGCTCCGCAGCTGACGTCGGTCAGAAGCGTCGGCGGCGGTGCGGCGAATGCCGCCTGGACGGCGATCCGGCAGCGCAGACTTGGTGTTGATTTCCTGCCGGCGCTTTCGGACGAAGCCGCCGCCGGCACAGCGCGGCTGGCGCTGATGGGCGCAAGCGCGGCGGGGCTTCTATGAGCGCGAAAACAGTCGAACACCTCAACGGCGTCAACCAGCTGGCCGAGCGCTATGATTTTTTCCTGCTCGATCAGTTCGGCGTGCTGCATGACGGCGCCAGCCCCTATCCAGGGGCAGTGGAAGCACTGTCGGCGCTGAAGCGCGCCGGCAAGACCATTGTGCTGATCTCGAACTCCGGCAAGCGGGCGGGGCCTAACGAGAGCCGGCTGCTAAAGCTCGGCTTCGAACCGGGAAGCTGGGACCATTTTGTTTCTTCCGGCGAGGTCGCGTGGGAGTTCTTCCACGACATGGCGGTATCCGGAAAGCTACTGCCAAACACGAAATGCCTGTTGATAAGCCGCGACGATGACCGCTCGGCGATCGAAGGTCTGCCGTTCGCATTGACTAAGGACGGTGACGATGCCGGGCTGGTGCTGATTTCGGCCAGCGAGGGCGACCGCTACGATCTTGAGCACTATCGCCGACTTCTTGCGCCGGCTGCGGTGCGGCAGGTGCCATGCTTCTGCACCAACCCTGACAAGATCATGCTGACGGCAGTGGGGCCGCGCTTCGGTGCCGGCCGGCTGGCGGATCTCTACGAGGACCTCGGTGGTAGCGTCACGCGTATCGGCAAGCCTTACCCCACTATATTCGGCGCCGCACTAGCGCTGGCAGGCAATCCAGACCGCGGCACTGTGGTCTGCGTCGGCGACAGTGTCGAACACGACATCGCCGGCGGACTTGCTGCCGGCGTGGCCACGGTGCTGGTTCTGTCAGGAATATTGGCGGACACACCTGACCTGTTCGACCTATTCGACACGATGGACGCCTACCCGGATTACACCATGGATGGCTTCAGGTTTCGCTGATTTGATTAACCCGGCAGCGCTCGCGCCCGAATCCGGCCTCAACGCCTCGTGGCCACGAGCATTGGCCGGCTGGCTCAAGACTGCCGAACAGCGCGGATCCAGTCGAGCCGCGCGGCTGGAATGAGGCCGTAATTGTAGAAATTGACGCCGTCCACACCGGGCGCCAGCGCCGGCTTCACCTTGGCCGCGAGGATGTCGGGGCGGGCCATTTCCGGATAGAACAGCCGGTAGCCGGCGCCGAGGAATTTGTCCGCGCCCAGTGCCGCACGGCCGGCCGCCATCAGGCTGGCGACATCGCCGGCCTGCATGTCGTAGGCGCACAGGATCGCCCCGTCGCAGACCTTGCCCAGCGCTGCCAGATCGCAACCGCCAAGCCAGCCGTCTTTCAGATCGATAATGACGACCCGCGTCGTGGGATCGGCTACCTCGCGCAGTTCGGCGACCAGGCTGGTCACTGGCTCGAATCGCCACAAGAGATAGGCATGGAGCTCCGGCCAGGGGGCAAAGGCGTCGATGCCGCAGGCGGGAAAATCGGGAAAGCGCCGCTCAGGCATCGCACGCTCGCAGGTCTCGACGATCCATTGCCTGGTGAGCTTGCGCGCCGCCTCGGCATCGATGCCGGCTTTTGCCGCACGGGCGACGCAGGACGGACAGAAGCACAGAGACAAAAGAAAATCGTCTTCCGGCGTCAGCCCGACACCGTCCTTCTCGTGATGGTATTCATGGGCAAAGCCCATGAAGGACGGGCTTTCAAGTTCTATCCGGTCCGGCCGGTAGCTGTGCGAGATGTCGGCGATCAGCGCGCGGACATAGGCGCGCGCATCGGGATGGGAGGGGCAGAGATTGTAGTAGTTGGCATCGCCGAAGGCGTTGCGGGTGACGGCCTGCGGATGCAGCATGCCCAGGCGGGTGTTGTGCAGGCAGACCGTCCAGCACGAAACTCCTAGTCCGCCCGCGTCGCGACGGCGGATGAGCTGACCGAGCACGTCGCCGCCCTCAGTGATCACGTCAGCCACCTTGGGCTGGATGGCTAGACTTCCCCAGCGCGCAGCGGTCGGCTTGAAATAGATGGTGCCGTCCTCAGGGAAATAGGCCTTGCGGCGCGGGCTGCGCGGCTGCAGGAAGCGCCCGGCATGATAGGATGTCGCCAGGCTGATCATGTTGAGCCCGGCGCGCTCGACAAGATCACGTTCGACCGTCTCCAGGCCGAGATCCTGGATGTCCCAGGGATAGGTCCACATGGACAGTTGCTGCATGGAATATCCTCTGCCTTTGGCTCAGCCGTCGACCGGCTCTGCGACCTGCATTAGGCAGTCGCCCGCCTCACACATCGTGTGCAGCCGGCGCGACAGCACCAAGCCGCTTTCGGCGAAATGCAGGGCCTCCTCGGGAACATCGAGCCGCTCGAGATCGTGGTACCAGCCGGCCAATTGTCCTGAAGTGACACTGTCGCCGAGCCTAGCGGCGGGCTCGAACCAGCCGCGGCGGGTGGCATAGAGGCCCTGGCTGTGCCTGGACAGGGACAGCAGCCTTGTCGGCGCCGAAGGCTTTTCGCCCGCGCCAAGAACCGGCGCGTCGACCACACCCATTGCTATCATCAGACGGTCGAGCGCGCGGGCCGTGATCGCCATCGAATCGACCGTTGCGGTGCCACCGCCGCCGAACTCGCCGCTGACGCCGACGGCGCCGGCGCGGCGCGCTGCGCCCATCGAGGTTGGCGAGGCCTGGCCGTTGTCAGCGATAAAGCCGTAGGGCATTCCGAGCGTGCGCATCAGCTCGACGCCACGCCGGTGGCGCTCGGGATCGGCGTTGCGTTCGACCAGCGCGGTCGGCAGATGCTCCATCGACGTGCCGCCCGAATGGATATCGAAGACGACGTCGTGACGAGGAAACAGCTCCGTCTCAAGGAAATTGGCGAGCCGGCTTGTCGGCGTTCCCGAGGGATCGCCGGGAAACGCCCGGTTGAGATTGCCGCCGTCGAGCGGCGAGCAGCGCTTGGCGGCCATCACCGCAGGGGCGTTGGCCATCGGCATGATGGTGATGCGGCCCTTGATCCGCTTCGGATCGAGCCGGCGCGCCAGTTTTGCCAGCGACAGCTCGCCCTCATATTCGTCGCCGTGATTGCCGGCCATCAAAAGCAGTGACGGGCCGTCGCCATTGCGGATGAGGCAGATCGGCACCTTGACCTGAAAGTAGGGCGAGCGATCGATCGAGAACGGAATGCTTAGATGGCTGAGCGTCTTGCCGTCGCGGTCGAAATCGAGCGTGTGGGCGAGGCCGGTGTGCATGGTCAGACCGCCGCGACCGCGGTGATTTCGATGCGCAGATCAGGGTCGGCAAGCCGCGCCTCGACGCAGGCCCGCGCCGGCAGGCGGGCAGGATCGATCCAGGCATCGTAGATGCTGTTCATGGCCTCGAAATCACCGATCTGCGGCAGGAAGATGTTGACCGCCACCAACTTCGACTTGCTGCTGCCGACCTCGACCAGCAGCGCCTCGACTTTGGCAAGCACGTCGCTGGTCTGGCCTTCGATGCCGGCCTTGCGATCGTTGGCCACTTGGCCGGCTATGTGAACGAGGCCGCCATAGACGACTGCCTGCGACATGCGCGAGCCGGACTGAAAATACTTGATCATATCGGATCCTTTCGAGGTTCTCTTTTTGGGGGATCTGGTCAGCCGAACCAGGTGGGGAAAGCGTGGCGGACGTGGCCGGTCGCGTCGACGCCGAAGATCACGCGATAACGGTCGAGGCAGGTGCAGGGATGCGAGATGCCGAATTCGACGACGTCGCCGACGGCCACGTCGTCGCTCGGTGCAATCGACAGGAAGGAATGCTGGTCGTTGAGCTTGACCACCTCGGCGCGCGCCGCCGGCATCGGCAGCGGCTTGCAGGCACGAAAGACGGTGAGCGGCGTTGGAAAGCCCTGGTCGAACGACACGTCGCGCATGCCCATGCCGCAGATGACAAGGCCCGGCTCCGGACGCGACAGCACTTCGGCCCAAAGGCGTAGCGCAGGGCGAAAGGAATGCCGCGCCGAAGCGCTGATGCCGCCTATGGCAAAACCTTTGCGGGCATCGAGGGCGCCGAGCGAACGGTCATAGGTGCCGTGGTCGTGGAAGAAGATGGCGCCGCTGCGCAGCACCAGCGTTGCGTTGCCGTCGCTGGAAACGAGGGGTGCAAGCGCCGCGACCACCTGGTCGAAGAAGGCGGAGCCGCCGGCTGTGACGATCAGCGGTGCGTCGCCGCCGACGCGGGCACGCAGCCGCAGGAACATGTCGGCGGTCATTGCCAGCAGGCCGGATATCACCTCATCGGTGCGACCGGGCTCGGGTTGCGCCGCCGCCCCTTCATAGGTCGCAACGCCGGCGATCAGCAGCCGCCCGCCGGCAGCCGTGATCGCATCGGCGATGGCCTCGGCTTGCGCGGTGGTGCGGGCGCCCGCCCTGCCCGCACCAAGTTCGACCAGCACGCGCAGCGGCGGCAGCGCCGCATTGGCGCGCCAAGCCTCGGCAAGCGCGTTCACGGCGTCGACCGAGTCGGCAAAGACATAGAGCTCGGCATCCGGCCAGGCACCAGCAAGCACGGCCAGCCGGTTGGCGCCGCCGGCTCCTCCAACCTCATTGGCGATGATCAGCCGTGTCAAGCCGGCCTTCAGCATCACTGTCGCTTGCCTGATGTCGGCGACCGTCGTGCCCCATGCGCCGGCCTCGACCAGCGACCGGGTAAGATCGGGCGCCATCGGCGTCTTGGCATGCGGAGCGATCGCAACATTGTGTTCGCGCGCATAGCGCAGGAACAGGTCGCGATTGGCGGAGAAGGCCGCCTCGTCGAGGGTCAGCACCGGAAGCGCCATGCGTCCATCGGCCGGATGCCAGTGCTCGGCCGCGACAAGGCTGCTGTCCAGCCCGGTTGTGCCGGGAGGCACGCCGCGGATGCGGTCGTCGAGCCGAAAATTTTCGCGCACCGAAAGGGCTGGAACCGGTGAGTTTTCAGTCATGCGATGCTAACCCTTTTACCGTCGCAGAACGAAGCCAGGATCGATCGCCGGTCACAGCCTGAGAGAGATACGTGCCAGAACCTTACGCCGGACCGATCATCGACGCCCATCATCATCTTTGGGATCTCAGACTGGGACGGCATCCCTGGCTCGCCGCCACGGCCAGCGAGCGCGGCGGCCTCGGCGAGCTTGGCCCCTTGCGGCGGAACTATCTGCCCGGGGATTATGCGCGCGATGCCATAGGGCATAATGTCGTCGCCACCGTCCATGTCGAAGCCGGCTGGGCGAGTGGCGACTGCATCGGAGAAACGCGCTGGCTTGAAACACTCGACAAATCGCGCGGCGTCGCCGCCCGCTATGTCGTTCACGTGCCGCTCGCCGATCGCCAGGCGCCGGCGCTGATCGAAGCGCAAGCCGCGTTCGAGCGTGTCGCCGGCGTGCGCGACATATTGAGCTGGGATCCCGACCCTGCCCGCCGTTTTGCGGCCCGTGACGGCATCATGGACGATCCGGCCTGGCGCGCCGGGCTTGCCTTGCTTGGCCAGCATCGGCTGGCCTTCGACATGATGGTGTTTCCGCGCCAGCTCGCCGACGCGGGGCTGCTTGCCAGGGCCTTCCCCGATCAGCAATTCGTGCTCAACCATTGCGGTAGCCCGATCGACCGCGACGCCGATGGCATGCAGGTGTGGCGCGACGGGCTGCGGCTTCTGTCGCAATGCGACAACGTCGCCATCAAAATATCGGATCTGGTCGCCTACGATCATGACTGGACGCTCGACAGCCTGAAGCCCGTCGTCCTGCATTGCATCGATTGTTTCGGCACCGGTCGCGCCATGTTCGGCAGCGACTTTCCGGTCGCCGGCCTGCATGCCTCGTTCGATGACATATATGACGGCTTCAAAACCATCACAGCGGACTTTTCCGCCGACGAGCAGACGGCGCTGTTCTTCGGCAACGCAAGGCGCATCTATCGGCTCGACGATGTGTCATCGGCGCGCCTGCTCCCGGCCTGAGAGCAGCAGCAGGCCGAGGATCAGCGAGCCGAACAGGATGCTGCGCCAGCCGGGCGATGCGTTGACGACGGTGATCAGCGCGGTGATGGTGACCAGCAGGATGGCGCCGGGGATGGTGCCGGCATAGGTGCCAAGCCCGCCGAGAATCGAGGTGCCACCGAGGACCACGGCGGCAATCGAGGCGAGCAGATAGGGATCGCCGATGCCGACATAGCCCTGTCCGTTCATGCCCAACACGAGCACGCCGGCAAGTCCCGAGCAGAAGCCGCTGATGCCGTAGACCGCAAGCGTCGTGGACGTGACCGGAACACCGGACAGCGCCGCGGCAAGCGGGTTGGCGCCCATGGCAAAAATCCGGGCGCCGAGCGATGTCGCATGCATCGTGGTCAGCACGATCGCCGAGACGACCACCCACAACAATACGCCAGCGGGAATGCCGGCCGGCCGGCCATTGCCGAGCCAGTGGACCAGCGGGTTCTCGGCGGTCACGGCGCTGCCGCCGGCGATGATGATCAACAGACCCTGCAAGAATGTCGCCATGGCCAATGTCATGATCATCGGGTGGACGCGCAGCAAAGCGACGCCGAGCCCGTTGACCAGGCCGATTGCCGTGGTCAGCACCAGAACGGCAAGAATGGCGGTGATGCCGGTCGGATCCACCTGCCACGACAGCAGCGGCAGGCTGACGGCGCTGACCGTGACGATGGCCGCGACGGAAAGGTCGATGCCGCCGGCGATCACCACAAAAGTCTGGCCCGCGGCAACCAGGCCGATGACGGCGCCGAGCTCCACCAGATAGCGCAGATGGCCATAAGCGCCGAAGCCGCGCGAAACGAAGCTCGCCACGATCCAGACCGCGGCAACGATGGCAACGGTGAGAAACGGCCGGCTGAGCAGGACCGTCAGGGCGCGTTTGCCGCCCGCGCTGTCATTCCATGCTGTCATTGCTGTGCCTTGCGGAATTGCGGGATGGCGACCGCGCCGATGATGATCAGGCCCTGGGCCACATATTGTGCGACCGGCGTGAAGCCGAGGAAGAACATGACGCTGATCATCAGGCTGAGCAGCAGGCTGCCGGCAAGCGCGCCGCGCATCGTGCCCTGGCCGCCGAGGAAGCCGATGCCGCCGAGCACCGCAGCGGCAATCGAGTTCAGGGTAAAGGCGGCGCCGATGACCGGGTCGCCCGAACCGGTCTGTGCGGCGACGAACAAGCCGGCGCCGGTGGAGAGCAGACCGCTGATCGCATAGGCCGCAATGCGCGCGCCGTCGACCGGCACGCCGGAGCGATAGGCGCCGACCGGATTCTCGCCGGCGGCATAGAGGCTCAAGCCAAGCGGCGTGGCGAGATAGAGCTTCCACAGGAGAACGATGAGCACCAGCAGCACGAATGCCGCCGGTGTGTTGCCGGCAAGCAGGTCGGACAGCCACGCCGGGATTGCGCCGCCGGGCCGCGGCAGGATCAGCAGTGCGGCGCCGCCGATGATGAAGGACCCGGCAAGCGTCACCACGATCGCCGGCAGGCGAAGCCGTATCACGATGAAGCCGGTTGCCGCCCCGATGCCGAGGCCCGTCAGCGCCACCGCGGCAGTGCCCCCGGCGACGCCCAGCGGCCCGGCCATCGTCGTCGCGGCGATGACCGCGCCCAAGCTGACCGTCGCGCCGATGGCTAGGCTGATGCCGCCGGTGAGCATCAGGATCGCCTGCGCCATGGCGACCAGCGCCAATGGAAACCAGCTCTGGGTGAATTTGGCGAAGCCGGACGCCGTGAACAGGCCCGGAAAGAGGACGCCATAGGCGATGAGAAACATCAGGACGACGGCAAACAGGCTGCGCACGCCGACATTGCGACGCATCTGCACCGGCCAGTAGAGCGCATCGGTCTGCCGGGCGGAGGAAGATGTGTTCATGCCGCAACCTTCCGCTGTTCGGCGCCCATCGCCGCGGAGACGATGGCTTCCTCGCTCAGCGCTCCACGCGCCAGCATGGCGACGATGCGGCCTTCGCGGACGATGGCTACACGGTCGCAAAGGTGCACGAGTTCGGGCGTGTCGGAACTGAGCAGCACGACCGCCTTGCCGGCGGCGGCGAAATTGCGAAGCATCATGTAGATCTCACGTTTTGTTTCGACGTCGACGCCGCGCGTCGGATCGTTGAGCAGAAGCACCAGCGGGTCGTGCGGCATCCATTTCGCCAGCGCCACCTTCTGCTGGTTGCCGCCCGATAGAGCCTGCGCCGCCCGGCCGAGGTGACCCTTGATGCCGAGTTGGGCGGCAAGGCTTTTGGCCGTCTCGCCCTCTGCGCGGCGGCTGCGCAGCTTCAGCGCCGGCAGCCTGGCAAAGGCGGGCAGCATCATGTTGGTGATGATGGGATGGATCAGGTGCAGGCCCTCGCGCTTGCGATCCGCGGGCACATAGGCCAGCCCCAGCGCGTTGGCTTTCGGCACGCCGCCGGGCAGGCCGGAGGCGCCGTTGACGGTCGCCGACGCCGTCCGTGCCGGAATGGCGCCGTAGAGACCGAGCAGCAGATCTTCCTGCCCTTGCCCGACCAGGCCGCCAATGCCAAGCACTTCGCCCGTTTTGATATCCAGATCGACGTCGCGCATCAGGCCGGCCGAAAGATTTCGGACAGAGATAGCGTCGGCAGGCAAATTGGAAGGCTGCCATTGCGGAAAAAGATCACCGGGATCGCGGCCGACCATCAGCCGAACCAACCCGGCGGCGTCGGTGCCTTCCAGGGTGCGGTCGGCCGTGCAGGTGCCGTCCTTCAGAACGGTGACGTGCTGGCACAGCGCCATGACTTCGTTCAGTCGGTGCGAGATGTGGAGAATGGCGATGCCTTCGCCGCGCAACCGCTGCAGCAGATCGGTGAGAATTTTGGTTTCGGTTGCCGATAGCGACGATGTCGGTTCGTCGAGAATGAGCACGCGCGGCCGGCGGTAGAGCGCCTTGGCGATCTCCACCATTTGGCGGCGGCCGAGCGACAGATGCCCGACCGGCGTCGACAGCGGCTCGTGCAGCCCGACAAGTTCGCATGCGGTCCTCGCCCGCGCAGCGAGTTCGCGGTAGTCGATCAGGCCGAACCGTTTGGGATAGGCGCCGAGACCAATATTTTCGGCGATGGAAAGACTGGCCGTCAGGCTGAGTTCCTGCTGGACGACGGCGATGCCGGCCTGCCGCGCAACAGCCGGCGTCATGCGTGAGACCGCGCGTCCATCGACCTCGATCGTCCCGCCATCCGGTCTCAAGGCGCCGGACAAAAGGTTGATCAAGGTCGACTTTCCGGCGCCGTTCTCGCCGAGCAGCGCATGCACGCGGCCCGGCTGGAGAGCGATTGAAACGTCGCGCAGGACGGGGTTGCCGAAGAAAGACTTCGACACACCCCGCGCCGCGAGCAGCGGAGCCATGGTTGTCAACGCTACAACCCTTCAGGCTTATTTCTGAGCCAGCAGCTTCTTGAACAGCTCCTCATCGTAAGGAGAAAAGATGTAGCCGTCAGCCGGGAAGTCCTTGGCCCGGGCGAGGTATTCGTCGATGTTGGAATTGTCGATTACCGGCAGCGGAATCTTGACGAAAGCCGGCACATCCTTGCCTTCCAGCGCCTGGACGGCAGTGTAGGTGGCGAAGGCGCCGAGCCAGTTCGGCTGCATCGTCGCCCAGCTCTTCAAGCCCTTTTCTTTCCAGAGTTCCAAAAACTGCCGGGCGTTCTCACCGGTGATCGGCACCTGTTCGCGGCCCTGCTTGTCGAGGGCCAGCACGGCGCCTGCCGACAGAGCGCCGCCGAGCGACAGGATGCCGTGGATCTCGGGGTTGGCGAAGAGCAGGCTGGTGACGGCTTCCTGTGCCGGCGCGACGTTGTAGGGCGTGTTGGTCTCGGCAAGCACCGTCACGTCGGGATGGGCCTTGAGCTCAGCGTCGGCGCCTTTGCGCCTGTCATCGCTGACCGAAACCCCGGCCGGGCCGTTGAGGATGAGAATCTTGCCCTTGCCGCCGATAGCGTCGATCAGGAACTTGGCCGCCTGGTCGCCCCACTGCGAAGAATCGGTATTGACCTTGGCGGTGACCTTGTCGGTATCGACGAGGCTGTCGAAGTTGATGATGGCGATGCCCTTGGCGCAGGCATCGGCCAGAACGCGTGCAGGTGCGGTCGACGAACCGGCGATCAGGATGATGGCGTCGACATCGGAATCGATCATCGACTGGATCTGCTGGATCTGGACGTTGGCATCGCCCTGAGCGTCGGTGACGACGAGCTTGTCAACCAGTCCCTGCTTCTTCAGGCTCTCGACTTCGGCTTCGATCGTGCCCTGCGTCTGCTTCATCCAGGTCGGCACGGAATAGATGTTGGCCCAGCCGATCGTGTACGGCGCCTTGCGGTCGCCCTTGATGCAGTTGGCGGCGGCATTGACTGCCGAGCCGGCGCCAAAGCTCAGCACGAGACCGAGGCAAAGCGCGCTGGCGGATGCGAAAAACGGTGATTTCATCATGACTGTTCCCTTCAGAGGTTGTGGCCTCGACGTGCAGAACAAGGGCGAGGAAACCCGTCGGTCGCCGGGTCCTGGAAACCGTGTGTCCCCTCGGGATTTGTCTGCGTCAGGCTCGTTAGTTTGTCTGGTATTTCAGACAATGTGTCTGTATATCGGACAAATTGGATGCTAGACTGAGCCTTGACATCTTTCAAGCGCCTTGAGACGAGAACCGAAATGATTTTGGCGGATGGTCATGAGCGACGGCACTAACGATGCGATCGGGAAGGAAGCCGGCGCGGAGCCGCGCAATGGCGAACGACGACGCGGCATCGACCGCGTCATCATGCTGCTCGAGGCTTTGCTGCGGCATCGCGCGCCAATGCGCGTCGGCGACATCGCCAAGATGATCGGCGCGCCGCGTTCGACCACCTACGAGATCGTCAACAGCCTGCTCGACGCCGAAATGCTCGAAAACGTCGGCGGTGAAGGTTACGTCTATTTCGGACGCGCCATGCATCTGTTCGGCTGGGCCTACTCACATCACAATGCCCATTACCGTCGCATCATCGAGACCTTGGATAAGTTGGCCGCCGAGACAGGCGAGACGGTCCAGCTATGCGGCCTGCGTGGCAACAAATACGTCGTTCTTGACTGCCGAGATTCCCCAGGCCCGTTCCGGATCTCAAGCGATGTTGGGGTTGAGGTGCCGATCCCATGGACGGCATCCGGACGGCTGCTCCTCGGCCATATGAACGAGCAAGAGTTGAGGGATTTCATCCCATCTGGCGACTACAGGCTTCCCGACGGCCGCATCATTGCACCAGCCGAATTCTTTGCCGATGTTGCCTTGGCCCACCGGCAGGGTTTCAGCGAGACCACAGCCTTGGCCGACCGTTTCACCTGGTGCATGGCGGCCCCCATCCGTGACGGCCACGGCGCCATCAAAAGGACCTTGTGTTTGGTGTTACCCGTCGACACGCCGGAGCCACGGCGCGACGAACTGCTTGCGTTGCTGCGCGAGCGCGCCCGTGGACTGTCTCTGGCGGGAGGCTGACGATCAGCCGTCGTGCCCTCTGGTTGAAGCCTCTTAAAGGCACATGGATTCCGCTCTTCCCCATTGGTTCCATTTAGGTTCGGGACCTTAGTCCCATAGTCGGTGGATAAGGTCCGAACCAGGGAACACGCAACCGGAAGCCACATTAGGAGAAGACCGTCGATCAAAGTCCCTTCATCGCCGGTTAAGGATCCCGCCGCTCTTACTGTCGAGAGCGCGGCGGGATCCTTACGCGCGGAGCGAGCACATGAGATTTGTCGAAATTTTCACAGATGTGCTTACGGCCCTGCTTCTCGCTTTATTCGTGTGCGGGATATTCGCTGTTTTCGGAGGCCATCTGGTTCCTCCACGCTACGCAAAGATGGTGTTGCTGCCGGACCTGGATAAGATGACGACTGCATCATCTACACCCAGCTTGCCCGATTCCATCGACTTGCAACTCCAAAAGCGCCCAGAGGTGCAAAGGTCTGCCGGCGTGACACAGCGCGCAGTCGGTCTGGAGCCGCCAGTGCCATCCAGCAAGCGGTAATAATCAGCGGAGGTTTTCGTGACTTTCAGCTATCAGAGAGCGTCGGCGATTATTGACAGACCCGGGCACCTGAATTTGGCTGAAATCGCCGCTCCAAATTTCCGCATCTGCTGTTGGATTGTTTTCATCAACAGGTCCGAACGCTATGGCGAAGCAGGTTGAGCTGGCGGCGTTCCTGGCTGATCCCCGCCAGTGCTTGATCGCGGCGTCGGATCCTTGTCGAGCTTGGGATTTCGGTCCACCGGTTCGCCATTCACATCATCGGCCTTGGAGTTTGCAGGGTCCGTTTGGCCAGGATTTGGGCTGTAAGTATCTGGCGATGGAACCCGGCTGTTTTGCTGTGTCGCCGGTGTCTTAGCCTGCTCGCCATAGATTTCAGCGATCCCCCAGGCAACGAGCGCCAAGACAAGGCCTGCCAAGAGCACGCCAAGGACCGGTCGCCCCAAGCCACCCTGCCTGGCCCGCTTTTCCGGAATGTTTCTGCTCATGATCGCAACCTTGGGCTAAGAGGAGTGGCCCGCGCTCCAGGAGCGAAGACGCGGGCAGTCAAGAGCTCCGGATGTTGGCCATGCGGCGAACAGGGAACTCGCTGCACATACCGAACTCGCTGGCGCTGTTGATGTTCCCACGGAATCCAAACAGCGCGCCGCCGGGAGCCCGACTGGCAATTTGGGTTGGAGTGGCTGGAACGAGCCAGCTCAAGGTCAACGAGCGGCGGTGTGCGTAAGCGGGCATTGCGAGCCAGACTGGAACTTTGCCGAATCTGCCGCGTTGCCGACCATGGCCGACTACAACGAGACCACCAATCCGGTGCTGACCGGTTGCAAGGCCCGCGTTGCCACCAGAGACATCTGTTTGAAGGCTATCTGAAATTTGCTCCTCGTTGTCGGCGATTCCGCCCAATGGAACATCCTGATCCGCTCGCGGTTGGGGAAGCCCGGGCCAGCGGCAGGAGCATCATCATGAACGTCGAACGTAACCCGGCCGAAGACAGAGGCGATATTCAGTCTGGGGTGACAGAGGACAAGACGCCGGGATTCGACCCGGCGGCGGCGCCCATGGAAACCGATGCCGAAGCGGCAGACACCGGCGCCGTGCCGGTTCCCGCAGCGACGGGCACGCCGGCTTTCGCTAATCAAGCAAGCTTCGCCAATGCGATGCGGCGGCCGGACGACGAGAGCGCCCCGGCCCCGAGTAAAAATGGCCCGGTGCTGGCCATTGTCGCGCTTGTCGTCGTTGCCGCCGTCGTGTTCGTTGTCGCCGCGATGCTGGCGCGATAGCCTGCGCTTGCGCCAAAACGCGTTCAAGGATGTGGCCGTGGGCAGCAGGCGATCAGCGGCTGGAAAAGCAGGTTGCAGCCGCGCATGCCACGCCGGCCGGCACCCCGACCGAGCAGCATTGCGGCATGGCCGAACCCGGCTCGGCCGCCAAGGGTTGAGGCCAGATGCTCGTTCGAAGCGGGAACATTTCACATCAAGCCAAGTTCGGGCTCGCAGAGCTTGTCGTCAAGGAACAGCACATGAAGGCCCTCACATGGCGCGGCAAAGGCCACATACGTTGCGAACAGGTGGCCGATCCGACGATCCAGGATGAACGCGACATCGCTGCAGAAAGTTCAGAACGGCGATATCGACCCGTCATTCGTGATCACCCATCGGGTGGCGTCGAGGCCAGGCCCGAGCTTTACAAAACCTTCCGCGACAAGGAGGACGGCTGCATCAAAGTCGTGATGCGCCCGCACGGCTGACCGTTCTGTCCAATGGCCCGACTTTGTTGTCCGGCCGTCTGCATGCTGAAAAGGCGAGAGTTGAAAATGGCCAAGGATAAACCCGCATCGACAAACCCGGCCGCCACACCCCCGGTCAGGTCGCCTGACGCCGCCGGCCTGCCACATCCCCGTCGCGATGCTGAAGACAGCGATTCCGGCGCCAAGCCGACGGCACCCAAGACCGCCGGCGCCCAGCAAGCGTCCAGATCGCCGCTCGACAGCCGTATTGCAAATCGCAATGCCGGCCGCCCTCGTCAGGCAGGCACGACGCCTCGGCCGACCGACGAATCGCTGGAGTAAAATGAAACCTAAGCTGTGGCGCGGGTATCCGCACCGCGGCGTGTGCAGTCAGGGTCTTCCTGCCCTGCCGACAGCGCCATACAGGTCTTGATCTCTCGTGGACCGTCGGGATCGGCAATCAATACTTTAGCGGGAAATTCGATGGTACCGTTGGCTGGGATCGAACCAGCGACCTCCGGATCCACAATCCGGCGCTCTAACCATCTGAGCTACAACGGCACGTTCGCCTGAGCCAGATCGTGGTGAACATTCATTCTCCGAGATCCGCTCTGTCGTTCGGCGATGCGTCCAATACGGTCTATCAGAGACTAATTCAAGGCCTTTGATAAGGCAAAGCCGGTTCTGCCAACAGGCGCCGGTTTCTTCGGCAAAAGAAAAAGGCCGGCGGGAGGAGGTGCCGGCCTTTTCCTGTTACGAGCCAGCGGGAGGAGGTGCTGGCTGGTCACCCCGGAGAGCAGAGGGAGGAGGTTCCACTCGCCGGGTATTCATTTGGACAACTCTATTGCACACCTATTTGTCTGACGAAATGCGACGTTTTGATGCATCGCAGAGTTGTGCGCAATTATTAGGCGGCCTTGATGTCTTTCAGGGCCTTCTCGAAAGCGGTCTTGACCGGCTTGGAGACGTCTTCGGCAGCCTTCGAAGCAACAGCCTGGAAGTCCTTGGCCTGCTCGACCGTGGTCTCGACGCGCTTGCGCAGGAAGGCGGTCTGCAGTTCGACTACTTCCGACAGCGACTTGGCGCCGATGAGGGCCTCGAGATGCGAGAAGCCGGCTTCGGCATTGGCGCGCAGAGCGGCGATCGTCTTGAGCGACAGGTCGCTGGAAACGGTCTTGGCAGTCTCGAAGGTCGATTCCAGGACTTTCTGGGTCTCTTCGGCGCCGGTCTTCAGCTTGGAGTAGGCTTCCTTCGACTGCTCGACGCCCTTTTCGGCGAAAGCGCGGATCTGGTCGGTTGCCTTGGAAGCGTCGAAGCTCGGGAATTCGACGTTTTCGATGGTCTCAGCGGTCTTGGCCTTGGTCATTTTCCATCCTTTCGGGGTAGCGGCTTTGACAAAAAGCCGTCTCGTTCATGTATGATGGCAATATAGCGGTTTTTTTGTGCGATGCAATATCTTTGTTGCAGTGCACCATAAATTTCTTCCAATGCGTCACCCAAGAGGTTATCCAGGGACATTCCGAGACGCTGTTAACCAAGTGGCCAGAGATTCCACCTGCTTCCCGCCATGGCTTGTGGACCTTCGCCGCGCGGGCTTTTATTAACAAAGCGTTAACTGCAAATTGCCCGCCTTGTAGGTTCGCCAAGAGGGGTTCGCCAAGAGGTTTCACCGAAAGGGTCCGCCAAGCGCATGCCTTCCGAGAACTACTCTTTCCTCGATGTCACCGTGCTTGATGCGGTTCGCCAGCGCTTCGCCGCCGGCGACGCGATCGCGATTCTGTCGGCCGACCTCGAACAGGTGATCTGGGCCAACGGCCCGGGCGCTGCGGTGTTCGGCTATCCCGATATCGAGGCCATCATCGGCGCCTCGGCTCAGCTGCCGCTGATCGCCAGGCGCCAGATCATGGCGACCGCGGGCTTCCCGCAGATCGGCAGCGACCGCGCCATTACGGTACGGCTGGCGACCGGCATCACCAGCCGCGCCGTCGGCTTCCTGGCCAGTGCGGTGACTATGCCGGACGGCGAAAGCGCCATTATGCTGGTGGTGCCGGCAGCGCAGGCCGGCTCGCGCAGTGCTGCCGACATTGGGACCCGCGCCATCAGCGGCTTTACCGAAGACGGCCATTTCATCGCCTTTGTCGACGCCGCCGGCACTGTCGAGGCGGCTTCGGATGGCTTTGGCGCGCTCGCCATCCGGCCTGAGACGCTGGCCGCGCTTGTCGCCGACGTGGCGAGCCAGGACGACCGCATCGTCAAGCGGCTGGTCCCCGGCGGCGCCACGTCCTATCCGGCCGGCTTCGCGCGCCTGACCGAGTCCAGGCATCTGCTGGTGGTCATCGACGAGGATCAGCTCGGTGAGGAAAATCCTGTCGGCGAGCTGGATGCCGAACCTGCTGCAGCGCAGGTCGACGATGGCCCGGCGCAAGCCGCCGCGGAGAACGCGGTAACGGTGGATGCGGTGGCTGACCACCCCACCGCAAGCGGGAATCAGGGCGCCCCACTCGCGGCCGCGCCTGATGTCGGGGAGACAGGTCCGGCTGCCACCGAGCATGATGCTTCGGCGTCAACCGATACAAAGGCGGACCATCGCGAGCAGACGACCGGCCGCGAGCAGGCGGCGAATGACAGCGCGCCGGCGCAACATGATCATTGGTACTTCCATGCCGGCGAAGAGCCGCAGGCGGGCGAGCCGGACAGCCCGGCGCAGGCCGAGCCGGACTCTGTTTCCCCGGCCGAGAGTGCGCAGTTGGACAGCAGTGCCGCTGCGCCCGCCCTGCCGTCCGACGCAGCCCCACCGGCTGCGCCTCCCGCCAAACGTGAGGTCGACCGCTCGGCGCCGCCGCTGCGCTTCGTCTGGCGCACCGACGCCGAGGGCAAGTTCAGCGCGCTGTCGCCGGAATTCGGCGACATTGTCGGCAAAGCCGCCGCCGACGTGATCGGCCGCCGCTTCAAGGACGTCGCGACAACTTTCGGCCTCGACGCCTCGGGCGAGATCGCGGGCCTGCTTGAACGGCGCGACACCTGGTCGGGCCGCTCGGTACTGTGGCCGGTTGCCGGCTCCGACCTGAAGATACCGGTCGATCTGGCAGCACTGCCTGTCTATGGCCGCAGCCGCGCCTTCGAAGGTTTTCGTGGTTTCGGCGTCGCCCGCGCCGGCGATGCGGTGGTCGATCCGGAAGCAATCGGCATGGCGCTGGTCCCCAATGGCGCGCCAGCGGCAGCAGCTGAGCCGGCCCCGGAACAGCCCGTGGCGGAAGCTCCCAAGGCGGCCGATCCGTTCGAGGGCGAAGTGCCGGCACTGACCATCGTGCCGAAGCAGGAACGTCGTTTTGCCGACAAGGTCATCCGGCTGGCCGAGCATCGGCAGCCCGCCAACGACAAGCAGCCGACAAGCGAGAGGGGCCTGTCGACGCTGGAGCGCAGCGCTTTCCGCGAAATCGGCGAGCGGCTGAAGAAGGACAATCCCCCGCCGGAGCAGCCGGAGACTGCCAAGCAGGCCGAACCGGCCAATCCGGATCAGGTAATGCCAGACCAGGCCAAGGCAGATGAGCCCAAGCCGGATCATGTCGAGGCGGACCAGCCTGAAACAGCCGCGCCAGCCCGACAACCCGCCGAGGTCTCGAGTCCGGACGAAGCCGGCCCGGCTGCCGTGGCTGAACCATCGGCAGCCGCACCCGAAAGCGAAACGGCTGAGGCCGAACCGCCGGAAAGCGATGCCGAGGACGAAAAGGACCTGACGCGGCTTGACGGCGAGCAGCCGGACGACGGCCTTGCGGACAGCGAAGCAGGCGAGGCGAAGGCGCCGACAGTGTCGCGCTCCCTGCTCGACTATGCCGATCCCGAACCAGGCTCCGTCACCGAAGACAGTACGGAAGCAACGTCGTCCAACGACGAACTTGCGCCGGCTTCCGAACCGGATGATACGCAAGCCCAAGAGATCGTCGAGGCCGCAGAGCCACAGCCGGTTGTTGCCGAGACGCCGGCCAATGCCGGTGAAGACGACAGCATGACGTCGGCCGACTTCCGCGATGCCGAGGACAATGAGGATTGGGCGCCGTCCGACGAGGCGACCGATTCCGCCGTGGAAGACGGGGACAAGGCCGGCGATGCGGACACAGTGCCGGCAGAACCACAGCGCCTGAAAGTGCCGCCGCTCAAGCTTGAGGGGTTCATGCCTTCGGCATTCTCGGCCGGAGATGAACACAAGGCCCCTGACACGTCGATCCTCGGCAAGCTGCCGGTGCCGCTGCTCATCCATTCGGGCGACGAGCTTCATTACGCCAATGAGGAATTCCTCGGCCTGACCGGCTATGACACGCTTGAGGACCTGAGCGACGCCGGCGGGCTCGACGCGCTGTTTGCCGATCCCTATTCAGAAATGGCCGGCGAAAGCGACCACACACTCAAACTGAAGACGCGCGAGGGCCAGGAATTTCCGATCGAAGCCATTTTGCGTTCGGTGCCGTGGCGCGCCGGCAAGGCGCTGATGCTGGTGGTGCGACGTACCGGCGATAACGAGCCGCCGATGGTTGCGCATCTCGCAGCCGAGGAGCAGACGCAGCCCGATGTCTCCGAACTCAAAGCGCGCATTGCCGAGATGCGCACCATCATCGACACCGCGACCGATGGTGTGGTGTTGATCGGCCGCGACGGCGACATCCGCTCGATCAGCCGGCCGGCCGAGGCGCTGTTCGGCTTCGACAGCGACGACGTCACCGGTAAACCGTTCGCCTCGCTGTTTGCCATCGAAAGCCAGCGCGCGGCGCGCGACTATCTGAACGGCCTGTCCGAGCCCGGCGTGGCGAGTGTGATGAACGATGGCCGCGAGGTGATCGGGCGCGAGGCGCAAGGGCGCTTCATCCCGCTGTTCATGACCATCGGCAGGCTGCCCAATGACAGCGGCTTCTGCGCCGTGGTGCGCGACATCACGCAGTGGAAGCGGGCCGAAGAGGATCTGACCCAGGCGCGCGCGGTGGCCGAGCGCGCCTCCTCGCAGAAGACCGATTTCCTCGCCCGCATCAGCCACGAGATCCGCACGCCGCTCAACGCCATTATCGGCTTTTCCGAGCTGATGGTGGACGAGAAGTTCGGCCCGGTAGCCAATGACCGCTACCGCGACTATCTCAGAGACATCAACCGCTCGGGCAACCATGTGCTCGATCTCGTCAATGACCTCCTCGACATTTCGAAGATCGAGGCCGGCCAGCAGGAAATGGACTACGAGGCGGTGTCGCTCAACGATACGCTGGCCGAGACGGTGGCGATGATGCAGCCGCAGGCCAACCGCGAGCGTGTCATCATTCGCTCCAGCTTCGCCTCGCGACTGCCGGAAGTCGTCGCCGACCTCAGAAGCGTGCGCCAGATCGCGCTCAACATCCTGTCCAACGCCATTCGCTATACGCAAGCCGGCGGACAGGTGATCGTGTCGACCGCCTATGAAACCTCCGGCGACGTTGTCATGCGGGTGCGCGATACCGGCATTGGCATGAGCCATGCCGAGATCGAGCAGGCGCTGAAGCCGTTCAAGCAGATCAATGCGCTGAAGCGCGGGCGTGGCGACGGCACCGGTCTCGGCCTGCCGCTGACCAAGGCGATGGTGGAAGCCAACCGCGCCCGCTTCACCATCACCTCGACGCCGGGCGAAGGGACGCTGGTCGAGGTCGCCTTCCCGTCGACGCGGGTGCTGGCCGAATAGGGCCGGCCATTCCCGGGCGAGAATCCCGGACAAAGAAAAGGCGTCCAACAGGACGCCTTAAATGGGATTTGCTGTCACAACGGGGGCTTGAGCGAATCTGATCCTCAGGGGACGAGGAACGGGATTTCTCCCTCAAGTTACGTGCGACTATCAACGCCGGGCCTTAACAAATCCTTACCGGCCGTCCAAAAAATTTACGAATGTGTACCACTCATGAAATCTAGGTAAATTCGACCGACATATCTGGTTAACCATCCCGGCCGCGTCACTCAGCCAGCTGCGGCAGGTTCGTGAACAGCTCCAGCGCCTCTGGATTGGCCAACGCTTCCTTGTTCTTGATGGCGCGGCCATGCACCACGTCGCGCACTGCAAGCTCGGTGATCTTGCCCGATTTGGTGCGCGGAATGTCGCTGACGGCGACGATCCTTGCCGGCACGTGGCGCGGGCTGGCGCCGCTGCGGATCTTGGAACGAATGCGCTTTTCCAGATCCTCGTCCAGCGTCACGCCGGCGGCCAGCCGCACGAACAGCACGACGCGCACGTCATTGTCGAAATCCTGGCCGATGCACAGCGCCTCAAGGATTTCCGGCATCTGTTCGACCTGATTGTAGATCTCCGCCGTGCCGATGCGCACACCGCCCGGATTGAGCGTCGCGTCGGAACGGCCGTGGATGATCATGCCGCCATGCGCGGTCCATTCGGCGAAGTCGCCGTGGCACCAGACATTGTCGAAGCGCTCGAAATAGGCCGCATGGTATTTCTTGCCCTCAGGATCGTTCCAGAAGCCGATCGGCATCGACGGAAACGCCTTGGTGCAAACCAGCTCACCCTTTTGCTCGCGGATCGGCTTGCCGTCATCGTCCCATACATCGACAGCAAGGCCGAGGCCGGGACCCTGGATCTCGCCGGTCCAGACCGGTTGCGTCGGTACGCCGAGCACGAAACAGGAGACGATGTCGGTGCCGCCGGAAACCGAGGCCAGATGTACGTCCTTCTTGATGCCGTCAAAGACGAAGCGGAAATCCTCCGGCGACAACGGTGAGCCGGTCGAGGAAATCGCCCGCACACTCGACAGATCATGGCTGCGGATAGGCTTGAGCCCGGCCTTGCGCACGGAATCGATGAATTTGGCTGAGGTGCCGAAAAAGGTCATCTTCTCGGCATCGGCGAAGCTGAACAGCACATTGCCGTCGGGGTGGAAGGGTGAGCCGTCATAGAGCAGCAGCGTGGCGCCCGAGGCCAGGCCCGACACCAGCCAGTTCCACATCATCCAGCCGCAGGTGGTGAAGTAGAAGAAGCGGTCGCCTTCGATGAGTCCGGCATGCAGCCGGTGTTCCTTGACATGCTGGACCAGCGTGCCGCCGGCCGAATGGACGATGCATTTGGGAATGCCGGTGGTACCTGACGAGAACAGGATGTAGAGCGGGTGCGCGAACGGCAGCCGCTCGAACGTGACCGCTTTGGCGGTAAAGGGTAACAGCGCCTCTTCGAGCGCCACGGCCTTGTCGATGATCGCTGCGATATCGCGCGAGGTACCGAGATAGTCGACGATCAGGACCTTGCGGACGGTTTCGAGCTTCGCCGCAACGGCAGCGATCTTGTCGGCTACCTCGATTGCCTTGCCATTGTACCAATAGCCGTCCGGCGCAATGAATATGACCGGCTCGATCTGGCCGAAACGGTCGAGCACGCCCTGCTCGCCGAAATCGGGGGAACAGGACGACCAGACCGCGCCGATGGAGGCGGCCGCCAGCATGGCGGCGACGGTTTCCGGCATGTTGGGCATCATCGCCGCGATGCGGTCGCCCTTTTTAACCTTGAGCGACAGGAAAAGCTGCTGAAAGCGCGAGGTCAGCTGGTGCAGTTCGCTCCACGACAGCCGCCGCTCGATCTTGTCCTCGCCGCGAAAGACGATCGCGTCACCGGAACCGGTCTTCTTCAGCAGGTTCTCGGCGAAGTTCAGTGTCGCTTCGGGAAAGAACGATGCGCCGGGCATCTTGTCGCCATCGACGAGCACGGGCTCGCCCGCATCGGTCCCTTTGTCGCCGACAATGCCGCAAAAGTCCCACAGCAGGCTCCAGAAGCCCTCGCGATCCTCGACCGACCAGCGGTGCAGTTCGGCGTAGGAGGCGAAGGATGTGCCGCTTTTGGCCGCTGCTGCCTTCATGAACGCGGTCAGTGGTGCTGCGTCGATCTGGTCTTGCGTCGGGGTCCAGAGCGGTGCTTCGGCAGCCATTATCGATCCTCCTTGAAGCCCGTCGCGTCGCAAGATAGATATGCTTTTGTTTTGATGCACGTCGTTGTCCCGGAACCGCTGCACTCTCCGGGCGACATGCACTAGCCTCAGCTTTACAGGCGCGCTGTCCCAAAAACGCCGCGCCTCGTAGCAGGCTGAAGCTGCATCGCTTATGCCTACCACCGTGCGGCAGAGCAAGATTTTGTTCCGCTAAACTCGGCCATATGTGCGCAATTGCCATCGCCGGGCCATAAAGACTTGAAATGCCTCAGCCCTAAGTCGTAGTGACGGCTGGAAGGCGTGGTGACGACTGGCGGTTACACCCGTCAGGCGTTTATCGGAATGAAAGCAACCGGGGCAATATGCCATCACCTTTGATCCGGCGCGGAATATGGGCGATCGGCGTTGCCGTGCTCGTCATCGCGCTGGTCGTCGCCGCTCTGCCGCTGTTTGCCTCGACCCGGATCGTGCGCGATCGCATCGCCTGGGAGATGAGCGCGTGGAGCGGTTTCAGGGTCACCATCGCCGGTTCGCCGCGCATCGAGGTGTGGCCGAAGTTCCGCGCCATATTGAGCGACGTCACGCTGTCCCAGTGGACCGAGACCGACGCGCCGCCGGTGATCGAGGCCGAACGGGTCGAGGTCGACCTTTCGGCCATGGCGGCGCTGCAGGGCGATGTGGTGTTTTCGACGGCGCGGCTGGTGCGGCCGACGATCCGGGTCCAGCGCGCCGCAAACGGCATATTCCTGCCCGCCATACCAACGGGCGGACGCATCACCCGCTCCATCGACACGGCGCGCGGCGTGGTCAACGCCGATCCGACGAAACCGGATCTGAGCAAGCTGCCCGCCGATCCGTTCGGCACCGTGGAATTCAGGGACGGCCGCATGGTCGCCTCCGTCGGCGGCAAGGACGTCGAATTGCTGACCAGCCTGTCCGGCCAGGCGAGCTGGGCAGCGATGAACAGCAACGCGACCTTGTCGGCGACCGGAATCTGGCGCGGCGAGAGCGTCACCGTCGATGCCGCCTCGGCCAAGCCGCTGGTGCTGTTTGCCGGCGGCGCCGCACCGGTCACGTTTTCGTTCAAGGCAGTGCCGGCCAGCTTCTCGTTCGACGGCACGGCCAGCATGTCGCAAAACGCCTATTTCGATGGCCAGGCGAAATTCGCCGCGCCCTCGCTGCGGCGCGTGCTGGAATGGTCGCAGGCCGGCATTGCTCCTGGTACGGCGATCGGTTCGGTCTCGATTTCGAGCAAGATCACGGCGACCGCCGGCCGCGTCAAATTCGAAAACACCGCGGTGACGCTCGACAACAACCCGGGAATGGGGGCGCTGGATTTTTCGTTCGGCGACGCCTTGCCGGTGATATCAGGCACACTCGCCTTCGATACGCTCGACCTCAGGTCGCTGTTTTCGGCCTTCACGCCGCTGGCGCCGACCGGCGAGACCGGTCCCGGCGAAATCGACACCAGCTTCGCCGACCGGATCAATCTCGATCTGAGGCTGTCAGCGGCACATGCCTCGGCCGGCGCAATCCAGCTTGCCGACGTCGCCGCCACGGCGCAGGTGAAGAACGGGCTTGCCGTCTTCGATATCTCCGATGCGTCGGCCTTTGGCGGCAACGTGCAGAGCAGCCTGCGTTTCGACCGCAAACCGGAGGGCTCGCAGGTCGAGATCCGGCTGCTCGCCTCCGACATTGACGGCGCCGCTTTCGGCACCGCGGCCGGAATGACGCGGCTGGTGCCGGCCAGCACCGGCACTGTCTCGGTCATTCTCAAAGGGCCGGGCAAATCCTGGGACTCGATCTTCGAGAACGCCGACGGCTCGGTCTCTGCGACGTTCGGGCCGGGCGCGCTGAGCGGGCTCAATTTGCCGGCATTTCTGAAGCACACGGAACAGGGCGGCTTCTTCGCGCTCGACGACGTCTCGGACGGGACACTGCCGATGGACGGCGCCGAGCTCAAGGCCACCATCTCGAAGGGTGTGGCAAGGCTGGACAAGGCCGAGGCCAATTCGGCGAAATACAAGGTCTGGCTGTCCGGCATCGCCTCTTACGGCGGACGCGGGCTGGCGCTGTCGGGGGGTGTCACCCAGGCCGACCCGGCAGCGGCACCGGTCAATGGCCAGCAGGGATCCAACCAGTCGTCATTCTTCGTCGGCGGCACCTGGAGCACGCCGTTCATCTCGCCGATCAGCCGCGGCGTCTCAGGCGAGTAGGCGGTCCGTTACCGGAACCGCCCTATCCCTCGTTTGACGCAATCAACCGCGCTGCGCGGCCTGTTCGTCGAGCTGGCGCTGCACCTCACGCCGCTTGTTGGCGACCGAAGCGATGATGACGCCTACCGCCACGACGGCGATCAGGATGGTGCAGGCGGCGTTGATTTCCGGCGTCACGCCGAGACGCACCTGGCTGTAGATCTTCATCGGCAGCGTGGTGGCGCCGGGCCCGGAGGTGAAGGAGGCGATGACCAGGTCGTCAAGCGACAGGGTGAAGGCCAGCATCCAGCCGGAGACGATGGCCGGCATGATCACCGGCAGCGTGATCTGAAAGAAGGTCTTTACCGGCGTTGCGCCGAGGTCCAAGGCAGCTTCTTCCAGCGAACGATCGAACGACACCAGGCGCGACTGCACGACGACGGCCACGAAGCACATGGTCAAGGTGATGTGAGCAAGCGTCACGGTCAGGAAGCCACGGTCGAGACCGACGGCAACGAACAGCAGCAGCAGCGACAGGCCGGTGATGACTTCCGGCATGACCAGCGGCGCAAACACCATGCCGGAAAACAGGATGCGGCCGCGGAAGCGGGTGTAGCGGGTCAAGGTCAGTGCTGCCAGCGTGCCGAGCACGGTTGCCACAGTGGCGGAGATGACAGCCACACGCGCGGTCACCCAGGTGGCGTCCATCAGCCCCTGATTGTGGAACAGCGAGGCATACCATTTGGTCGAGAAGCCGCCCCAGACGGTGACCAGCTTCGACTCGTTGAAGGAGAAGACGATGAGCAGCACGATCGGCAGATAGAGAAAGGCAAAGCCCAGCACGACCGAGGTGACGTTGAAGCGGCTCCAGGTGGCGTTCATTTGTCCTGCTCCTGGGCGCGTGCCTGGGCCTGCTGGAAGAGCATGATCGGCACGATCAGGAGCAGCAACAGGATGACGGCGACGGCCGACGACACCGGCCAGTCACGGTTGGCGAAGAATTCATTCCACAAGGTCTTGCCGATCATCAGCGTCTGCGAGCCGCCGAGCAGATCGGGAATGACGAACTCGCCAACCGCTGGAATGAACACCAGCAGGCAGCCGGCGATGACCCCGGGCAGCGACAGCGGGAACGTGATCTTCCAGAAGGCTGATGTCGGCGGGCAGCCGAGATCCTTTGCCGCCTCGATCAGCGAATAATCCATTTTTTCCAGCGACGAATAGAGCGGCAGCACCATGAATGGCAGGTAGGAATAGACGATGCCGATGAAGATCGCCGTGTAAGTGTTGAGGATGATCAGTGGCTGATTGATGATGTGCAGCGACAACAGCAGCTGATTGAGCAGACCCTCGGGCTTGAGGATGCCGATCCAGGCATAGACGCGGATCAGGAACGACGTCCAGAACGGCAGGATAACCAGCATCAGCAAGGTCGGACGGATCGTCGCCGGCGCGCGGGCCATGCCGTAGGCGATCGGGAAGCCGACGAGCAAGGTCAGGATCGTCGAGACAGCAGCGATGATAACACTGGTCACGTAGGCTTTGAAGTAAAGCGCGTCCTGCGTTAGCCAGACATAATTGTCGACGCTGAGTTCGCGGAAGCGGACAAAGAACCCGGACATGCCGTCCCTGAAATCGAGCGCCGGCGTGTAGGGCGGCATGGCGATCGCCGACTGCGACAGCGAAATCTTGAAGACGATGATGAACGGGATGAAGAAGAAGAACAGCAGCCAGAGATAAGGCACGATGATGACGAGCCGGCTGACAAAGCCGGCACCGAGCCGGATCAGGAACGGTTTGGCCGCGGCCGATGGACCGGCGTCGGTGAGTGCAATGTTGGACATGGCCGCCCCCTACCGTGTCAGCACGACGCCGGCATCCGGCCGGAAGGAGACCCAGGCGCGGTCGTTCCAGGTCAGCGGGTCCTCGGTGACTCGCGCCGCGTTGAGCGCGCTTGCCCTGATGATCTGCCCGTCATCCAGCCGGATGTGGTAGACGGTCATGTCGCCGAGATAGGCAACGTCGTAGACCTCGCCCTCAAGCGCATTGACGGCGTCGGCCGGTTTCGTCGACGACACCTTGATCTTCTCCGGCCTGATGGCGAAGACGATGTCGGAACCGGCCTTTGTATCGGTGCTGTTTTCGACGACGATCTGGGCCCCTGTCGCGCCGGTGATGCGCGTGGTGTTTGCCGCACGCTCGGCGACCTTGCCCTCGAACATGTTCACATTGCCGACGAAGTGGGCAACGAAGCGCGAACTGGGGGCTTCATAGACTTCCGCCGGCGTCGCCACCTGCATCACCTCGCCCTTGTCGATGATGGCGATGCGGTCGGCCATGGTCATCGCCTCTTCCTGGTCGTGGGTGACGACGACGAAAGTGAGCCCGAGATTTTGCTGCAGGTCCATCAGCTCGAACTGCGTTTCCTCGCGCAGCTTCTTGTCGAGCGCGCCGAGCGGCTCATCGAGCAGCAAGACTTTTGGCCGCTTGGCAACCGAGCGGGCGAGCGCGACGCGCTGGCGCTGGCCGCCCGACAATTGGTGCGGCTTGCGCTTGGCGAACTGCTCTAGCTTCACCAGCTTCAGCATCTCGGCGACGCGCTTTTCGATATCCGGTCCCGGCATGCCTTCCTGCTTGAGGCCGAAGGCAATGTTCTTTTCCACGCTCATATGCGGGAACAGCGCATAGGACTGGAACATCATGTTGACCGGGCGGCGGTAGGGCGGGATGCCGCGCAAGTCCTGGCCGTCGAGAAGGATACGGCCGGCGGTGGGCTCCTCGAAGCCGGCAAGCATCCGCAGCAACGTCGACTTTCCGCAGCCCGACGCGCCGAGCAGGGCGAAGAACTCGCGCTCGAAAATGGTCAGCGACAGATTGTTGACGGCGGTGAAGTCACCGAACTTCTTGGTGACGTTCTCGAATTGGATATATGGCTTGGCGTTCGGGTCGTTCCATGGCGCGAAATCCCTGCGGATGCTGCCAAGCGATTTCATGTCCCACTCCGTCCTATTTTTTTGCTTCTTGCCCCAGAGAAGAATGGTCCCGGCAGGTGGCTGCCGGGACCATGTCGCATTGCTTACTGGCCGGTGACGATCTTGGTCCAGCTGCGCGTGATCAGGCGCTGGGTCTTGGGATCGTAGGGCTGGACCGTATAGAGCTTTTTCAAGGTCTCGGCGTCCGGATAGACCGCCGGATCATCCAGCAGCGCCTTGTCGACGAACTGCTGCGAAGCCTTGTTGCCGTTGGCGTACAGCACATAGTTGGACGACTTGGCGATCACTTCCGGCTTCATCATGTAGTTGAGAAATTCGAGTGCCTCGGCGGCATGCGGCGCATCGGCGGGAATCGCCATCTGGTCGAACCACATCTGGGCGCCTTCCTTGGGCACGGAATAGCCGATCTCGACGCCTTGCTTGGCCTCGACCGCGCGGTTGCGCGCCTGGAAGACGTCACCCGACCAGCCGACCGCCAGGCAGATGTCGCCGTTGGCGAGCGCGTTGATGTATTCGGACGAATGGAATTTGCGGATATACGGACGCACCTTCAGCAACGTCTCCTCGGCCTTTGCGATGTCGTCAGGTGAGGTGCTGTTCGGATCGAGGCCGAGGTATTTGAGCGCCGCCGGGATGATGTCGGCCGGCGAGTCCAGCACATAGACGCCGCAGTCCTTCAGCTTGGCCAGGCTGTCGGGATTGAAGAACACATCCCAGCTGTCGATCTTGTCGGTGCCGAGTGCTGCCTGCACCTTCTTGATGTTGTAGCCGATGCCGACGGTGCCCCACATGTAATTGATCGAGTATTCATTGCCGGGATCGTATTTGGCGGTGCGCTCCGAAACCGTGTCCCACATGTTGGAAATGTTGGGCAGCTTCGACTTGTCGAGCTTCTGGAACACGCCGGCCTGGATCTGGCGGGCCAGGAAGTTGCCGCTGGGCACGACGACGTCATAGCCGCTGCCGCCGGCAAGCAGCTTGGTTTCGAGGATTTCATTGGAATCGAAGGTGTCGTAGACGACCTTGATGCCGGTCTCCTTGGTGAAGTCGTCAATGATCGAACTGTCGATGTAATCCGACCAGTTGAAGACGTTGACGACGCGATCCTCGGCATGGCCGCCAACGGCGAAAAGCGTCAGAAATGCCGAGGTTGCCGAAAGCCAGAGCGCTTTGCGGATCATGCTGTTCTCCTTTGATGAGTGTTCCTTCGCCAAGTCGTCGCTGTTCGAGCGCGATTGGGCATTTGCTTCAGAGTATTGAGCTTTCCGGGCAGCCACAAGCATGAACTGCCAGCGCCGTCCGGGCGGTTCGACGAGCGGCAGATGATGGCTCTGTGTGCCCGCATGGCGGGCGCGCTGACGCCGTCAGAGGCTTTCGCCGCGGCGCTGGCAGGGATACGACGCTGTGGTCCGGTCTTGGTCCGACCGGCGGGGACACTTGGCAAGATAAGCCTGTCTTGTTGTTGCCGTGCCCCAGCCTGCCCGTGCCGCAGCAAGGTTGTCAATGGCCCGCGCGGGGAAGCTCGGTCAATAGGGCGTGCGGCTTCGCTAATTGGGGAAAGGCGGGCGTAATTAGGGAAGACGGGCTCAACCAAGGGAAAGGCGGGTCAATTAGGGGATGGCAGGCCAGTGGTCCCCGGCCGTGCAGGCCTCGCCTGGCGCTTGAATTCAAGCGCGATATGGACGAGCAGCGCGGCGACCACCACCGCGCCGCCGATGATGGTGCGCACCGAGGGCACCTCGCCATGAACGAGCCAGACCCAGATCGGTCCGAGGATCGGCTCGAACGTGCCGAGGAGTGCTGCGATCGCCGCCGGAACCAGCCTCGCGCCGGTGGCGAAGAAGGCAAGGCCCAGGCCGAGATTGATAACGCCGAAGGCAAACAGGAAAGCCATGTCGTGGGTCGACGTGGCAAACTGCGTGGCTTGCGATGCGGCGAAAGCCGCTGCCAGCATCGTGCCGAGGCACGTCGCCGGCGTCATGCGCACATGGGCGAAGCGCCGGGTGATGACGGTGGCAATCGAGAACATGACGGCGATCAGCAGCGACAGCCCGTCGCCGATGGGCGATACGGCGCCGTCGAGCGATTCCGACACCATGATGGCGACGCCGGCGATGACGGCGGCGATCGCCACCCAGGTCGCGACGGCGACGCGTTCGCGAAACAGCACCCAGGCAAGCAATGCCGCCAGCAGCGGCACACCGGCCTGCATCAACAGGATATTGGCAACGGTGGTGTAGGCGAGCGCGACAACGAAGCACGTCGACGCCGTGGCGAAACAGACGGCCACGGCAAGGCCGGGCAGGCCCATGTCGCGAAACAGCCGCAACATGCCGCGCCAGCCGTCGCGCCAGGCCATGAAGCAAATCAGGAACACAGCCGCCCACAGCGAGCGCCAGAACACCACCGTCCAACTGTCAGCGGTGTCGATGAAGCGGGCGATGGTGCCGCCAAAGCTCCACATCAGCGCCGACAGGAACACCAGCAGCAAGCCGACCCGCTCTTCGCGCGGCGAGACGATCGGCGGTGCGGCGATTGGAGAAGATGCGGTATCGGTCATGGGGTGCGACTGTCGGCTATCTCGGGGTGGCATGATGCACAATGGACGACAGAAACGTGCCGTATTCGCCTAGCGCATAGGCTACCGCCGGACGTGACCCAGCCCGGCATTCCCTTTGGCGCACCGCCAACCGGCAGCCATACGGGCAAACACCGCCGTTTCTAGGACATGCCCTTGTTGCCGCGGATAAAGCGCCAGAGACCGGCCAACGGTACCAGCAGCAGAATGCCGAACTTTTTCAGGGCGATGAGCGCGACTGCAATCAGGCCGGCCTTTGCCGCGAGTTTTCCGGCGATGAGGCCGCCAATGCCAACCGCGGCGACCGTGTCGGTGCCTGGCAGAAAATCGGTGTATTTCTTGCCGGTGTTGAAGTCCGCCACGCCCAGCACTTCGTCCAGGCTCTGCTTGATCTCCGGCAATTGTTCGACCGTAGCGATGTAGCTCATCACGAAGACGCCTTCCCGGCCGAGGAAACGGACGTCGTAATTGAGCGTGTGGACGGTATCGTCTCCGAACTGCAGTTCCTTGGCCCAGTGCAGCCGCTTGTGGACGAAATCATAGACCGGCGGCGAGGCCCAGCCGATCAGCTTGATCGGGGGAAAGCCGTCCTTCACCCGCTGATCGTTGGCCGACAATGTGTCCGCCTGCATGCTGCTCAGCAATTCGGTGTAGTCGATGGATGCGGCGTCGGCGTCATCGACATGGCCGATCTTTTCATAGCGCAATTCGATGCCCCAACCGTTGCCGGCGATGGGCTCGTACTTGGCCGGGAAGATCATGCCGATTGCTTCGGACGCGGTATCAGGCGGATTGCCCCAGGCCTCGGTCAGGACGGACGTCGCGTCCTTCTTGCCCAGAAAATAGAACTTGTCCTTGAGATCGAGATGGATGCCTTCGGGAAGGTCGACCGCGCCGGTCTTTGGATCGATTTTGTCCAGGAATGCCTTGCCGTCGTCACTATACTGTTGATAGTCCTTGAAGAATTCCGAGGATTTTTCTGCCAGAACAGGCCCCGCCAAAAGGGCAAGCGCCACGCCAAGCCACAAAGCTTTCCTGTTCATAAGCCGTCCCCCCTTGGCTGCCCTGCAGCTCACCTTCGATAGCGCAGCGCCGATGCTTAATCAATATTTGGTTCTGCGATGGTTCGGGCCGCGCTCTATTGCTTAGCGCAAACAACTGCGGTCTTCCGCGACCTCCTGCCCGAGAAGCATCACTGGAAATCGAAGGCGCTCAGGCCCGTCGCCATCTCGTCCAGGCCCAGCGGACGGGTCACCGGCGGCTCGGCGCGGGCGAGGCAGCCGATGCGTTCGCACAGCCGGCAAGCGGGACCGACCGGCGTGGCGGCGCCCTGTCCGGCCTTTGCCGGCAGCCCGGCGCCATAGACGATCTCGTCGCGAAAGCCGATATCGCAGCCCAACAGCAGCGCGGTGCGGCGCGGGCGCTCGGAGAACGAACCCTGCGGCCCCTCGAGCGTGCGTGCGATGCAGAGGAACTCGGCGCCGTCGGGCATTTCCACCGCCTCGACCAGTATCTGGCCAGGCGAAGCGAAAGCGGCATGGACCGGCAGTTTCGGGCAGCCGCCGCCAAAGCGGCTTTGCGGAAAGCCCTGGCCGCCGGCCTTGCGGAAGCGGTTGCCGGCATTGTCGACCTCGAGCATGAAGAACGGCACTCCGGACAAGCCAGGGCGCTGCAGCATGGTCAGGCGGTTCGCCGCCTGTTCGAAGGAGACGCCGAAACGCGAGCGCAGCACATCGATGTCGTAACGAGCCCGCACGGCGGCGGCATGAAATGCCTGATAGGGCATCATCAAGGCATTGGCGGCGTAGCGGCCGAACTCGAAGCGGGCGAGCCGACGGGCTTCGTCCGTACCGAGCTTCAGCGTCTGAATTTCGCCGGCGACAGCGACCGTCATGCGGATCAGGCAGGCCTCCATGGCGACTTCGCGCAACTGGTCGAACGGCGACAGCCGCTCCGATAGAAAAAGACGCTGCGAATGACGGTCATAACGGCGGCGCCAGTTCGGCATGGTGGCGACCGGCAGCACCTTGACGACGATGCCATACTCGCGCTTCAGCCACGCCTTCAGCGCGCCGAACAGATCGTCGCCGGGGTCGAGCACCGAGGTGAAGGCCTCGGCCTCCTCCTCGAGTGCTGCAAAATGGTTCGGCCGGCGCTCGAAAATCTCGTGCACTTCGTCGATCGGCAGCCGCGCACCGGACAGCGCCGTGGCGCGGCCCTCGCGCGCCAGAAGCTCGTTGAGATCGGACAGCCGCTCGGCCTGCTCGCGGTAAGCGCGAAACAGTTTTATCATCGCAGCCGATGCGTTGGGGGCGGCCTCGGCCAGTTCGATCAGTTCCTGGTCGCTCGGCAGCTCACCGGCAAGCAGCGGGTCGCCGAACACTTCCTTCAAGGCCGAGATCGACCCTCTCGCCTCACCCTGCAATTCATGCGGGTCGACCTTGTAGACAGAGGCCAGCTTCAGGATCAGCTGCACCGTCAGCGGCCGCTGGTTGCGCTCGATCAGGTTGAGATAGGACGGCGAGATGCCGAGCCCCTCGGCCATCGCCGTCTGGGTCAGGCCTTTGGCGATGCGGATGCGGCGGATGCGCGGCCCGGCGAATATCTTCTGGTCGGCCATCGGCTTTCCTTGACAGGAATTTACACGACTTGCGAGCGATGAACGGCGCACCATCTTTTTACAATCATGACAGATTTACAGCGTCAAGCAGTCACACACAACACAGGTTTTCTCTTATTTTCCACCGGAAATAGCGGTTTCCCTCGCTCTCGTCGCGGCGCAATGTAAATGATGTCACACACAGACGACGCACACTATCCCAGGGCGCGGCGTTTCAAGACACTGGCATCGATTGATCTGGAGTGACCAATGACTGATTTTTACAATCTTGTCCCATCCGCGCCCGAAGGCCGCTTCGACAGCATCGAACGAGCCTATTCGCCGGACGATGTGAAGCGGCTGCGCGGGTCGGTCCAGATACGCCAGAGTCTTGCCGAAATGGGCGCCAACCGGCTGTGGAAGCTCATCCACGAGGAAGACTTCGTCAATGCACTCGGCGCCATGTCGGGCAACCAGGCGATGCAGCAGGTGCGTGCCGGGCTGAAGGCAATCTATCTCTCGGGCTGGCAGGTCGCCGCCGACGCCAACACCGCGTCGGCCATGTATCCGGACCAGTCGCTCTATCCCGCCAATGCGGCTCCCGAACTGGTCAAGCGCATCAACCGCACGCTGCAGCGCGCCGATCAGATCGAGACCTCGGAAGGCAACGGCCTGTCGGTCGACACATGGTTCGCGCCGATCGTCGCCGATGCCGAGGCCGGCTTCGGCGGACCGCTCAACGCCTTCGAGATCATGAAGGCGTTCATCGAGGCGGGCGCTGCCGGCGTCCACTATGAGGACCAGCTGGCCTCTGAGAAGAAGTGCGGCCATCTCGGCGGCAAAGTGCTGATCCCGACCGCCGCGCATATCCGCAACCTCAACGCGGCGCGTCTGGCGGCCGACGTGATGGGCACGCCGACGCTAGTCGTGGCACGCACCGATGCGGAAGCGGCAAAGCTTCTGACCTCCGACATTGACGAGCGCGACCAGCCTTTCGTCGACTACGATGCCGGCCGCACGGCTGAAGGCTTCTACCAGGTCAGGAACGGCATCGAACCGTGCATCGCGCGCGCCGTTGCCTATGCGCCGCATGCCGACCTGATCTGGTGCGAAACATCCAAGCCCGATCTGGCGCAGGCCAAGAAATTCGCCGAAGGCGTGCGCAGGCATCATCCGGGCAAGCTGCTCGCCTATAATTGCTCGCCGTCGTTCAACTGGAAGAAGAACCTCGACGACGCGACGATCGCCAAGTTCCAGCGCGAGCTCGGCGCCATGGGCTACAAGTTCCAGTTCATCACGTTGGCCGGGTTCCACCAGCTCAACTTCGGCATGTTCGAGCTGGCCCGCGGCTACAAGGCGCGGCAGATGGCCGCCTATTCCGAGCTGCAGGAAGCCGAGTTCGCGGCCGAAGTCCACGGCTACACCGCGACCAAGCACCAGCGCGAGGTCGGCACCGGCTATTTCGACGCCGTCTCAATGGCGATCAGCGGCGGCCAGTCCTCGACCGCCGCCATGCATGAATCGACTGAGCACGCCCAGTTCAAGCCGGCAGCGGAATGAACCGATCGACATAACCAACAGAGGAAACGCCCGAAGGGCAAGGGAGAAGAAAATGGCATCCATAAGCCGCGTCAAGGAACGTGCAGAAGAGCAGTCCACCACGATGAGTGTCGACCAACAGGCGACCATCCGCATGCTGGCCAACGACCTGCACCGGCTCAATCAATCGGTGATGAAGGCAGTGGAGGCCGGCGTCTCGGTGGAACTGGTGCGCTCGGCCCGGCATCATGGCGGCGACGGCAATTGGGGCGACCTGCTGATCCCGGTGATCGTCACGCAGAAGAGTCACGGCTGATCTTCCCTAACGGAAGCTTTGTGCTTGTGGAACCTATGGGCCCCGCCGCTCACTGGCCGATTTCAACGTCACCCGCGGGTTTTCAGCGCGGGTGACTTTCGCTTTTGAGCGTAAACTTAACTACAGTTCGAAAACAGACCTTGTCTCCGGGTTTTAATATTTCCGGCTATATTTCGCAGGTCCGTCATTTCAGCTTGACATGGCGGGCGATCTCACGCCAATTGGCTCTCGGATTTCAACCCTGCATTGAAGCAGCGCCGAGTGCCCGCCCCGCCCATGTGCCCTGTGAACCGCGAGACCGACACCGCCAAACATCTGAATTCGTCAAGCAGGGATGCGAACTCCGAGATATCAACGGATTTCTCCCACGTGCTGGTCGTTGGAAAATCGCCGATCAACCGGGTGGTGGTGTCGAAGATCGTCGAGAAGTCCGGACTGAAGCCGATCTCCGAGTCGCCCGAAATGGCGGCCAAGACATTGCGAACCCTCATTCCGGGCGCCGTCGTTCTCGATGGCGGCCCCGACAACGAGGACTGCCGCGCGCTGATTGCGGCCATCGACGCCTTGCGGCGGACATCTGGGCGGTCGCTCCCCAAGGTGATCCTGCTTTCAACCAAGACCGGCACGCCCGACAGCCTGGGTCTGTCGAGCGTGGTCGATGTGGTGGTAACCAAGCCGATCACCACCGAAAGGCTGCAGCCGGTGGTCGACCGGCTGATCAGTCTCGGGCGCGGCTGATCGCAATCCGCCCGAACGCGTGCGGGCGGTCAGCCTTCCTTGCCGATGCTCTCGATCAAAGCCGGCAGTTCGCCAAGATCTACAAGCTGACGAAAACGCGGTGCCTCGACCGGCGGCTCGACGTGTTCGAGCACCCAGGTCAGCTCGTGCGGCACATACACACCCCAGCTGCCGGCCTCGATGGCCGGCACCACGTCCGACTTGAGCGAATTGCCGACCATCATGCTGGTCTGCGGGCTGCCGTGACGGCCAAAGATCCTGGCATAGGTGGCGGCGCTCTTGTCGCTGACGATCTCGACGGCATCGAACAGGTCGCCAAGGCCGGACGCCGCCAGCTTGCGCTCCTGGTCGAACAGATCGCCCTTGGTGATCAGCACCAGATGGTAGGCGCCGGCGAGCTTTTCGACTGTCTCGCGCGCATGCGGCAGCGCCTCGACAGGATGGCCGAGCATGTCCCGGCCGGCGGCAAGGATTTCGGCGATCGTCGAGGCCGGCACACGGCCCTCGGTCACTTCTATCGCCGTTTCGATCATCGACAAGGTAAAGCCCTTGATGCCGAAGCCGTAGACGGCAAGGTTGCGCTTCTCGGCCTCCAGCAGCCGTGCCGAAATGTGCTCGGCCTCGCCATGGTCGGCGAGCAGGGTTGCAAAATGCTTCTCGGTCAGGCGGAAGAACTGTTCGTTCTGCCATAGGGTATCGTCGGCGTCGAAGCCGATAGTGGTCAGGGGCATGGTCGACTGTCCCGTTCAAGTGAAGGCAATGATGTAGACGTTGTCGCCGCACACTGCTAGCTACGGCAAGGGAATGGTGGGAAGCAATGCCGGAATTGGGCGCCTGGAAGCGTGAACTGGAGCAAATTGTGGGCTCCTTGCCAGGGCGTACTCCGACTGAACTCATAAATGCCATCCGAGATCTTGGCATCGCCATGGGACACGATACCGGCGAGGCGTTGCTTGAAAACTACCCGGAGATCCTTTCGTACCGACCGGCGCTGACCGCCGCATTCGGCAAGATGGTGCAGGAGCAAGATACCGCCGAGATCAGGCACATGCTGGATCAGGATCTGAGCGGTCCGGCATCCTTCGGGCAGATCGCAGCGGGAAAAACAAGCATCGGCGTGCTGTCATCCAGGGATGCGTATAATCGCCTGAACGAAGTCTTCGATCACGTCGATTTCGGCAGCTGCTGCCGCGCTGTCATGGTCGGCTGCGGAGGGCGTCCGTTTACGATGTTCCGCATACACGACCAGACTGTCGTCCCCGAAATCATCGGTCTCGATATTGTGCCTGAAGCGGTCGAAACGGCAAACAGGCTTGCGGCCAAGCTCGGCTATGTGCGGATGCGGGCCGAGCTTTGCGACGGCCGCGACTATGACTATGGCGAGGCGCAGGTCGTTTACGTCGCCAGCATGGTATCGCCCAAGGCAGCGGTGGTTTCTCGCATAGCCGATACCGCGCCTCAAGGTGTGCAGATCGTCTTGTGGGAGCCGGTCTCGCTTGGCAGGCTGTGGGCGGAAAGCGTAGAAAGAACGCTTGATCCCCGGCTTGCGGTTACCGGCCGCACGAGCATCCATCGAAATATGACGCGGGACGTGTTCGTTGCACGCGGGAGTGTTCCCAGGCCAGCAAGCTGATCATGCCAGGGCTGCGGATGAGCGACCGCGTGCTGCTTACCCTGGTACAGGCATGGTGCCTTGTCCGCCATCCGATGATTTGCGCCCGCACCTTCAATCATAGCGGCGTGCTGCCCGATCCGGCAAGGCCCGCTTCCTATGCAGACAAGTTCCTGTGGCGCAAGATTTTCGACCACAATCCCTTCTTCACCACGGCTTGCGACAAGCTCGCCTCGAAAGCCTACGCTCTGTCCACCTGTCCAGAACTCAAGACCGCTGCGGTTCTGTGGTCCGGATATGACGCGGCAGAACTTCCGGCGGAGCTGCTCACCGGCAATGTCATGGTGAAGGCCAATCATGGCTGCCGCTGGAACATGATGGTCCGCAACGGTGAGGTAGACAGAGCTAGGCTGCGCCGGCGTACGGCACGCTGGATGCGCCACCGCTACGGCAGGAAGCTCGGCGAATGGGGCTACAAGCACGCCAGCAGGCGCATCCTCGTGGAAGAGATGCTCCTCGAGGACGGTCAGCCCGTTGCTTTGGAGTACAAATTCCACGTGTCTAACGGGACGACGGCCTATGTCTATGCCGCGCGTCGGGATGAGCACGGCAACGAACAGAAATGTCATTTCGACCGTGACGGAACCTACGCGCCGCCACCGCCAGGCAGCGGCCCCCAGTGGGTCCGGATCGACCTGCCGGCATCCTTCCCGCGCATGCTTGCCATCGCCGAGCGGCTGACCGCGCCGTTCGATCACATGCGATGCGATTTCTACGAAATCGAAGGCGCGATCTTCTTTTCCGAATTCTCGGTCTATCCGCTATCCGGCAAAGGCATCATCAACACAAGGCTCAGGGATCTGTGCGCAGACAGCTGGAACCTCAGCCAATCCTGGTTCCTGACCGCGCCGCAAAGCGGATGGCGCAGGCGCTATGCCGGTGCCTTGCGCAGATGGCTGGGCGCAAATGCGCCGCCCGGCAAGGCCGTCTGACATAGGCCGTTCAGCCTCGTTGCCGCACCTATCGGGCCGGCTCCCCTTCCCTTCCATCACCGGCAACGGCTATACTCCCAAATCCGCAACCCAAACTGGTGAATGATGCCGCCTGCGAAAAAGGAAGTCCGTCCGTCGACCCGCGGAGGACGCGTCCGAACGCCTGCCTTCGTGAAAAATCAACGCGGCGTGAAGAACTGGAAGGAAGTCAGCGCTTGGCTGGAATGGCGCGGCATCGAAGACATAGAATGCATCACGCCTGATCAGGCTGGCGTCGCGCGCGGCAAGATGATGCCTTCGAAGAAATTCACTTCCAACACCTCGCTGGCGCTGCCATCGGCAGTGTTCATGACGACGATTTCGGGCGGCTATCCCGAGGATGGCAACGGTTTCCACTATCCGGAGGATGATGGCGACCTAAAGCTGATGCCGGATCTGTCGACGTTGACCGTCGTGCCGTGGGAAGAAGACCCGACGGCCGCCGTCATCTGCGACCTCGTCCATCAGGATGGCCGTTCGGTCGAGTTCACGCCGCGCAACGTCCTGAAGCGCGTGGTAGCAGCCTATGACAAGCGCGGGCTGAAGCCGGTGGTGGCGCCCGAGATCGAATTCTATCTGGTGCGCAAGAACCCCGACCCGGATTATCCGCTGACCCCACCCGTCGGGCGTTCCGGACGGGCAATCGGCGGCGGCGCCGGCTATTCGATCGCCGGCGTCAACGAGTTCGACGAACTGATCGACGACATCTACCATTTCTCCGAAAGCCAGGGCCTGGAGATCGACACGCTGATCCACGAGGAAGGCGCCGGCCAGCTCGAGATCAATCTGCGTCACGGCGATCCGGTCGAGCTCGCCGACCAGGTGTTCATGTTCAAACGCACCATCCGCGAGGCAGCGCTGAAGCATGAGATCTATGCCACCTTCATGGCCAAGCCGATCCAGGGCCAGCCAGGTTCTGCCATGCACATCCACCAGTCGATCATCGACAAGAAGACCGGGCTGAATATCTTTTCGGCGAAGGACGGCTCGGAAACCGACGACTTCTTCCATTTCATCGGCGGCATGCAGAAGCATGTGCCGAACGCGCTGGTGATGTTTGCCCCTTACGTCAATTCCTACCGCCGGCTGACGCAGTCGGCCTCGGCGCCGGTCAACAACAAATGGGGCTATGACAACCGCACCACGGCGTTCCGCGTGCCGCGCTCGGACCCGGCGGCGCGGCGTGTCGAAAACCGCATCCCGTCTTCCGACGCCAACCCCTATCTGGCGCTGGCGGCCTCACTTGCCTGCGGGCTGATCGGCATCACCAACAAGATCAAGGCCGAGCCTCCGGTGCTGACCACCGCAAACGCCGATGAGATCGACCTGCCACGCGGCCTGCTCGAAGCCGTCGATCTTTTCGAAGGCGACGAGGAACTATGCGCTCTTCTGGGCAAGTCCTTCGCCGCAACCTATGCAGCGATCAAGCGGGCGGAGTTCGAGACCTTCATGGAAGTGATCAGCCCGTGGGAGCGGGAGTATCTGTTGCTCAACGTGTGAGCGGCGACTTCGTCGTGTGAATGGTGAATAGTGAATGGTGAGTAGTTTCATATTGGATGGATGAGCGCAGACGTCGTGCGTCTCGCAGCCATTCACCATTCACCATTCACCATTCACCATTGGCTGGTGTCCCCATGCCTTACCAATCACCTACCTCCCCCGGTCGCTCCTGGTACGAAGACACAGCCGGACCACGCCCTGAGTACCCTGCCCTGGAGGGCGACCGCAGCTGCGACGTCGTCGTCGTCGGCGGTGGCTTCACCGGGCTGTCGGCGGCCGCTCATTTGGCGAAGGCGGGAGCCGACGTCGTTCTGATCGAGGCGCATCGCTTCGGCGACGGCGCTTCAGGGCGCAATGGCGGCCAGCTCGGCACGGGCCAGCGCGCCTGGGCCGAAGAGATGGAGGCCGAATACGGCTTCTCCCGCGCCAAGGCGCTGTTCGACCTTGCCGAGGAGGCGAAAGCGCACCTGCTCGAATTCGCCGCCGTCAACCAGATCGACATCGACTATATGCCCGGCCAGTTGTCCGTGGCGCACAAGCCGCGTTATCTCGACGACTACAAGGCGCATGCCGAGATCATGGCGGGCCGCTTCAATTATCCGCACATCGCCTTCATGGATGCCAGGGAAACGGCCGAACGGCTGGGCTCCACACGCTACTTCGGCGGCACCCGCGACACCGGCACCGGACACATCCACCCGATGAAGCTGGTGATCGGCACGGCAAAGGTCGCGGCAGCGGCCGGCGCGCACCTGTTCGAGCAGACACTATCGACCGGTGTTACCTCCAGCGGCGGCAAGGTCAGGGTGACGACTTCGAGAGGAACCATCACCGCCCAGAAATGCCTGATCGGTGTAAATGCCTATGGCGGCACGCTCGAGCCGGTGAGTGCCGCGCACATCATGCCCATCGGTTCCTTCATCGGCGCGACGGTGCCGCTGGGCGTCGATTCGAAAGTGCTGCCGGGCGGCGAGGCGGTCGACGATTCGCGTTTCGTCGTGCGTTATTTCCGCAAATCCAGGGATGGAAGGCTGCTGTTCGGCGGGCGCGAGGTCTATGGCGTCAACGATCCGAAGGACATCCATGTCCATATCCGCCGGCAAATAGCCGAGCTTTATCCGGAACTGAGCGATGTCGAGATCACCCATGGCTGGGGCGGCTATGTCGGCATCACCATGCCCAGGAAACCGTTCGTGCGCGAGGTGATGCCCAATGTGATCTCGGCCGGAGGCTATTCCGGCCACGGCGTGATGCTGTCGAACTTCTTCGGCAAGCTCTATGCCCAGACCGTCGCCGGCAACCGCGACAGACTGAAGCTGATCGAGGACCTGAACATCCCGGCTTTCCCCGGCGGCCGGCGATTTAGAACGCCATTATTGTTCTTGGCACTGAACTGGTTTGCCCTGAGGGACAGAATATAGGGAAAGTATCTCATATCAGCCGTGGCTGGTACTGAGCTGATTCTATTGAGCTGTTGGTTGCCGCAGCGAGACGTTGCAGAATCCTTAACAAGAGCGCACAATTCCCCTGAGGGCGCACTGATGCCACAATCAAGGGCAAAGGATGCCGGTTCTGGGCGATTGAACGGGGATTTCTGCGGGCCTGCCCGCTTTGTTGTTGGGACCGATGCCGATCGAATGCCGGGCTGCCGGCGCCGATCGAAAGAACACCGGCTCATCTTTTGGAGGTGGCAAGAGTGAACGAGCCCTTCAGTTTCGGCGCGCCGGAACGTCGGCGCTTCGCCATGCAATTCGGTTATGACATGCGGCCCTCCTTCTGGCAGGGGGTGCGCACGAATTCGCATCTGGTGATCGCCGCGGTCGGCACCGCAGCGCTGCTTGGTGTGGCGGGCATAGCCCTTTGGCTGGCATTGCCGGCCAACGACCGGCAAGCGATCGCCAGCACACAGCAGAACGTTCCGACTTTTCCGGTCAAGACGACCAAGATTGCCCCGGTCGCGGCGACGGCTACCGCGGTAGCGGCGCCACAAGCCGCGCGCAAGGGCGACGCGGTTTCATCGACGGTCGCTGTGGGTGGGGCTGCGATGCCGCCGCTGTCGGCCAACGATCCGCGCTGGACTGCGGCGCAATCCAACAGCGACCCTGCCGCGACGCCATCCGATCAGGCGCCTGCCGAGCACGCTGCCGCCAAACCGTCCGATGCCGCGGCATTCGAAGAACCGGCGGCCCAGGGCGACGCCACGACGCAGTTGTCAAAGGTCGCTGCTCCCGCCAATGACGACGACGCGGAAACCGCCGCCATACCGACGCCAAAACCGCAACTTCCAGACGAGCAATCTTCCGCCGCAACGAACGATACCCAGGCCAAGGCCAAGCCACAGAAGGTGGCTGCTGCCGCCGGCACCGGACGCATCCTCAGGACGGTGACAATGCGCAGCGGTCCGCAGAAAAACGCCGCCGCCATGGGGACCGTGCCCGCCAAGTCGTCGGTGCAGGTGGTAAGTTGCAAGAAATGGTGCCAGATCGTCTACAACGGCAAGCGCGGCTGGATCTACAAGAGCTACATCAAGACCGGGGCTTGAGACGCAAGCCGCCAGATCTGGTCAGCCGCCGAGCAACCACCTGAAACGGTGTCTCCTGCGAGCAAGTTTGCGCTTCGCCAGGAAATCCCGCTGTTCCTCGAACGGCACCTCATAGAGGCCGCACATTTGGCAGCTTTCCGACTTGCGGCATATCGGGACCCAGCATTTGACGTCGTGTGTCCAGGCGAGCGCGATCCTTTCCAGATGAAGGTTGGACGAACTTTTCAGCAGAATCAGTTCTCCTGGGACTGCCGTCCGTTTGATATGATCCGAAACTTCCTTGGCAGTGCGAAGCTCAATGAAACGGCCGCTGTCGCGGTCGGCCTGGCTGGCGCGAGAGCGATGCGCATTGTCGCCGGTATAAATGACCTCATCGGCGATTTCGCGCGCGATGTTGTAGGCGGCGCCGTATTTCCTCGACGAGCCGGCGTAGTCCGATATCTGCCCCAGCACAATGCGCTTGCGAGCACCCTTGGCCTTTGCAATCATCTCCAGGGCAATGTTGAGCGAATGCCAGGGCGCTTTGGCCGTATCGACCAGGAATTTCGGACCCGCGGATACCTCTTGCACCGTAGAGCGGTTGGGCAGTGGTGCAAACGATGCCGTTCTCGCTACGACTTGCTCTGGCGGGACGCCAAGTTCCAAGGCGGCGGCAACAGCCGCTGCAGTCGGCAGCCAGAATTGCTCGCCGGGAAAAGGCGCTTGAATATTCAGGCTGCCACCGCGCCAATGAAGGGTGAACCGCAGCAATTCCGGATACGCGGCATGCACGTCGCTCACGCGGTAGTCTGCCTCGCCGGACTGGCCGAAGGTCGCAATCCGGCATTTCGCGCCAGACGCCATGCCGATCACCAGTGGGTCATCGCAATTGAGAACCGCAAGTCCATCGGGTTGGAGTGCCCCGACCAGCGCCCGCTTCTCTCCCGCCACAGCTTCCAGAGTCTTGAACTTGCCGAAATGCTCCAGACGGATCATCGTAACCACCGCCACACTCGGCTTCAGCATCTGCGCCATGGCGCTGATCGTGCCGAAGTCGGAAGCGCCGGCTTCGAAAACGACGTAATCGACTTTGCCGGCCTTCCTCAGGCGCTTGTAAAGCGTTCGGATGAGCGCAGGCATTGTATTGGCCTGGGCCTGTAGATGCACCTTGCCTTGGGCGGCCAGTATGTGTGCAAGCAGGCTGGTGGATGTGGATTTGCCGGAGCTGCCGGTAATGCCGATGAACGTCGCCTTGTTACGCGCCCGCACCCAGCGCGCCTGCAGCCGTCGCAGCGCCCAGCCCAAGTCCTTGCGAATTTTCAGCAATTCCAGTTTCACACCCCGCCAGCTTTTAGCCCAGCCTAATATGCGTCGTGCCAAGTTCCAGAGTCAAACGGGCGCTGGCGTGCTTCGGCCAAAGATTCTAGCGGCCGAGGAGCCGCAGCAGTCTGTGCTTGCGGCGCTTCGATTTTCTCTGCGCCACAAACTCACGGTGCTGCTCAAACGGCACTTCATAGAGGCCGCATTGCTCGCATCCCTCGGTCTTGCCGCATACCGAAACCCAGCACTGGACGTCGTGGGTCCAGGCAAGAGCGACACGCTCGAGGTGCAGATTGGACGAGCTCTTGAGCAGGATCAACTCGTCAGGCTGCGCGGTTTGGGCGATGTAGTCCGACACTTCCCTGGCCGTGCGCAATTCGATGAAGCGGCCGCTGTCGCGATCTGCCTGGTTCGCCTTGGAGCGATGGGCATGATCGCCGGCATAAATCACCTGGTCTGCAATCTCGCGCGCGCTGCTGTAGGCTTGGGCATATCTGTTATTCGAGCCTGAAAAATCCGATAGCTGGCCAAGAACGATTCGTTTTCGCCCGAATGTCGATCCGGCTACCATGTCGAAGGCAAGGCTCAGCGAATGCCAGGGCGCCTTTGCGGCATCCACGATGAAGTGGGGGCCGCCCGCGGGGACGAGCACCTGGCCGCGATTTTCCAGAGGCTGGAACGTCGCGGTTCTGTCCTTGACCATCTGCGCAGGCACGCCCAGTTCAAGAGCGGTTGCAACCGCCGCTGACGTCGGCAGCCAGAAATGCTGGCCGGGGAACGACGTCTCGATATCGAGCACACCGCCGCGCCAGTGGAGCGAGAACCGCAACGGCTTGGGATAGGCTGCCTCGATATCGCTGACGCGATAATCCGCCTGCTCCGATGTGCCGAATGTGACGGAACGGCAATAGCTCGCCGAGGCCATGCCCATCACAAGAGGGTCATCGGCATTGAGCATCGCGAAGCCGCCCGGCTCCAGCGCCGCGACTAGGGCGCTCTTTTCTCGAGCGACGTTTTCCACAGTCTTGAAACTGGCCCGATGCTCCAGCCGGACCATTGTGACAACAGCCACGTCGGGGCGAAGCAACTCGGCCATGGGCTTCATTGTATCCGGGCCGAATGCAGCAGCCTCGAAGACGACGTAGTCGGTTTTGCCGCCCTTTCCCATTCGCCTGGATAGGGTCGAGACCAACAGTTTCATAGTGTTGGCCAGAACCTGTGTGTGGACCGAACCATGACCGGCCAGGATGTGTCCAAGCAGGCTTCCCGCCGTGGTCTTGCCGGAGCTTCCGGTAATGCCGATGAAAATCGCCTTGCTTTGTGCCCGCGCACGCGTGGCCAGGTAAAGCCGCAGCCGCCATCCCAGATCGTAGCGACTTTTCTGCTGCCTGATCTTCATCACCCGCCAACACTATCCACGATCCCGTTATGCCTTTTGGGGGATCGAGAAGTCAAACGGGGGTCCGGCGTGACGACGTCAACTGTTCGTTCCTCGGCTGGCCGGCGCACCGATGCGAACTCTTGCCGATGTGGCTCTGCCTGCCATGCATTGCGAACAGCGAGGTACTTCCCGAATTGCTCAAATGCAGCGGCCGCCGTCGACCTCCAGCGCCACACCGGTGATGAAGGCGGCTTCGTCCGACGCAAGCCAAAGCGCAGCGTTGGCGATATCGAGCGGCGTCGACAGACGGCCGAGCGGTATCGAGGCACGGAATTTCTCGCGGATCTCGGGCGTGTCAGTGCCCATGAATTTCTCCAGCATGCCGGTCTCGCCGGCGACCGGGCAAAGGCAGTTCACGCGGATGTTCTTGGGCGCGAGTTCGACCGCCATCGACTTGGTCGCGGTGATCGCCCAGCCCTTCGAGGCATTGTACCAGGTGAGCCCCGGACGCGGCCGCAAACCGGCGGTCGAAGCCGTGGTCAGGATGACGCCGCCGCCCTGCCGCTCCATGATCGGCACCACGGCAAGTGCGGCGTGATAGATCGCCTTCATGTTGACTGAAGTGATCAGGTCGAAGGTCGCCTCGTCGACCTCGAGCATGTCGCCATTGCGATGGGTGTAGCCGGCATTGTTGACCATGATATCGATGCGGCCGAAGGCGCTTTCTGCGGCATGGACCATCTCGTCGAATTCGGAACGCTGCGAAACGTCGGTCTGGGTCCAGATCGCGGCCTGGCCGATCTCTGCTGCAACGCGCTTCGCGCCCTTGGCGTTGAGGTCGGCGACGACGACCTTGGCGCCCTCTTCGGCAAAGCGCCTGGCCATGCCTTCGCCGAAACCTGACGCAGCACCCGTGATGACGGCAACCTTGTTTTCCAGACGCATGCTTTTTCCGCTCATTGAAGACCCACCTCGCAAGCGCATTTTCCTTTTTGTTTGATGCGTGTCTGTCTCCCAGAACCGCTTCGCACTTCTGGGCGACACGCATTAGCTTTCGTCACATTCCCGCTTTATGTTGCAGGCGCGAAAGCCCCGGGACCATCGCTTGACGAAAGGCCTCCGGGTGCAAGCCAGTGTCAAGGCACATTTGGACCGAATCAATATGCAGTGATTTGTCCTTGATGTGACACCATGGCACTGGATAATTTAAATCGATTAGATTATATCCAGCCGCGTCACAGCGAGCGGCGTCAAAGCGGACAGACCATGACCAGCCAGATCATTCCCGTCGAGCCTTTCGACTTCATCATTTTCGGTGGCACCGGCGACCTGTCGGAACGCAAGCTGCTGCCCTCGCTCTACCACCGCCAGCGCGACCACCAGTTTTCCGAGCCGACCCGCATCATCGGCACCTCGCGCTCCAAGATGAGCGACGAGGAATTCCAGGCTTTCGCCAAGCAGGCGATTTCCCAGCATGTTAAGCCGGCCGACATCGACGCCGAGGAACTCAAGACATTTCTTGCCCGGCTGTCCTACGTATCGGCCGACGCGACGACGGGTGCCGGCTTCGACAAGCTGAAAAAGGCGATCGGCGAAAGCGACCGCATTCGCGCTTTCTATCTGGCGGTTGCGCCGGCGCTGTTCGGCGACATCTCGCACCAGCTGAAAGCCCACAATCTCATCACGCCGAATTCGCGCATCGTGCTGGAGAAGCCGATCGGCCGCGACCTCGATTCGGCGCGCAAGCTCAACGACGTGGTTGGAGACGACTTCCACGAAAGCCAGATCTTCCGCATCGACCACTATCTCGGAAAGGAGACGGTGCAGAATCTGATGGCGCTGCGCTTTGCCAACGCGCTCTATGAGCCGCTTTGGAATTCTGCCCATATCGACCATGTGCAGATCACGGTGGCCGAGACCGTCGGTCTTGAAGACCGCGTCACCTACTACGACAAGGCCGGCGCGCTGCGCGACATGGTGCAGAACCACATGCTGCAGCTGCTCTGCCTGGTTGCCATGGAAGCGCCATCGTCGATGGATGCCGATGCCGTGCGCGACGAGAAGCTGAAGGTGCTGCGGGCGCTGAAGCGCATCAACGGCAATGAGGCACCCAAGCACACCGTGCGCGGCCAATACCGCGCCGGCGCCTCTGCAGGCGGCGCGGTGAAAGGCTATGTCGAGGAACTCGGCAAAGACAGCTCCACCGAGACTTTCGTCGCCATCAAGGCCGAGATCGGCAATTGGCGCTGGGCCGGCGTGCCGTTCTATCTCCGGACCGGCAAAAGGCTGGCGACCCGCGTTTCGGAAATCGTCATCGAGTTCAAGCCGATCCCGCATTCGATCTTCGGCGACAGCGCCGGGCCGATCTCAGCCAACCAACTGGTGATCCGGCTGCAGCCCGACGAAGGCGTCAAGCAGTTCATCATGATCAAGGATCCAGGCCCGGGCGGCATGCGGCTGCGCCAGATTCCGCTCGACATGAGCTTTGCAACATCTTTCGACGGTCGCGCGCCGGACGCCTATGAACGGCTGATCATGGATGTTATCCGCGGCAACCAGACGCTGTTCATGCGCCGCGACGAGGTCGAGGCGGCATGGAAGTGGATCGACCCGATCCAGAACGCCTGGGAAAGCGCCAGGCAGGAGGCGCAAGGCTATACGGCCGGCACATGGGGTCCCTCGGCCTCGATTGCGCTGATCGAACGCGACGGGCGGACATGGCACGAAAGCAATTGAGCGAGCCCGTCTATAACTGGAACGGCTTTGCCGGGCGCCAGGACCTGGCGGCAGCCCTTGCCGGCAATGTCGCGGCGCGCCTGACCAAGGCCATCGACGAGCGCGGCACGGCCCTGCTTGCCGTTTCCGGCGGCACCACGCCGGCAAAGTTCTTTGCAGCACTTTCGGCCATTCCGATCGCCTGGAACAAGGTGACGGTGACGCTGGTCGACGAACGGTTCGTGCCGGCCTCCTCGCCGCGCTCGAATGCGGGGCTGGTCGCGGCCAACCTGCTGCAGAACAAGGCGGCTGCCGCGCACTTCGTGCCGCTCTACCATGAGGCGGCAAGCATCGAGACCGCCGCGGCGGCCGACGATGCGGCGCTGAAGGCTCTGCCCTGGCCCCTCGATGTCGTCGTGCTCGGCATGGGCGGCGACGGCCACACCGCCTCGTTCTTTCCCGACGCCAAGAATCTCGGCGATTTGCTCGACCCGGCCTCATCAAGGATCGTGCTGCCGGTTCACGCGGCAAGCGCCGGCGAACCCCGGTTGACGCTGCCGCTGGCGCGGATCGTCGACGCCGGCTTCATCGCGCTGCATATAGAAGGCGAGGACAAGCGCACCGCCTTCGACGGTGCGATGGGACCGGGTGCGAAAAAGCCCATCCGCAAAGTGCTCGAAGCGGCACCCATCCCGGTAGAGGTGTTCTGGGCACCCTGATTTCACGCAAAGCAGTCCCGGCAGACGGTGGAGGACGTTCTTCCGGGGCTCGAAAGGACCGACCATGACAGCCAGACGCGACATCGAAGCCATCACGGAACGCATCCGCCAACGCTCGAAAGCCGGCCGCGAGCGCTATCTCGGCCGCATCGCCGAGGCCTCCAGCCGCGCCGCCAACCGGGGGGTTCTGTCTTGCGGCAACCTCGCGCATGGCTTTGCCGTCTGCAGCCCGTCTGAAAAGCTGGCGCTCGGCGCCGACAAGGTGCCGAACCTCGGCATCATTACCTCCTACAATGACATGCTGTCGGCGCATCAGCCCTTCGAAACCTTCCCGGCGCTGATCAAGGATGCCGCGCGCGAAGTCGGCGGGATCGCGCAAGTGGCCGGCGGCGTGCCGGCCATGTGCGATGGCGTGACCCAGGGACAGCCCGGCATGGAGCTCTCGCTGTTTTCGCGCGACGTGATCGCCATGTCCGCGGCGATCGGCCTGTCGCACAACATGTTCGACGCCGCCGTCTATCTCGGCGTCTGCGACAAGATCGTACCGGGGCTTGTGATCGCGGCTCTCACCTTCGGCCATCTGCCGGCGGTGTTCGTGCCGGCCGGGCCAATGACGACGGGCCTGCCCAATGACGAGAAGGCCAAGGTTCGCCAACTCTATGCCGAGGGCAAGGCCGGACGAGCAGAACTGCTCGAAGCGGAGTCCAAATCCTATCACGGGCCGGGCACCTGCACCTTCTACGGCACCGCCAATTCCAACCAGATGCTGATGGAGATCATGGGCCTGCATACGCCCGGCGCGTCCTTCGTCAATCCAGGCACGCCGCTGCGCGACGCGCTGACGCGCGAGGCGACCAGGCGAGCCCTGGCGATCACCGCGCTCGGCAACGCCTACACGCCGGTAGGCCGCATGATCGACGAGCGCTCTTTCGTCAATGGCGTCGTCGGCCTGCACGCCACCGGCGGCTCTACCAACCACACCATCCATCTCATCGCCATGGCCGCGGCGGCCGGCATCACGCTTACCTGGCAGGACATTTCCGACCTGTCGGAAGCGGTGCCGCTTCTCGCGCGCGTCTATCCGAACGGGCTTGCCGACGTGAACCATTTCGATGCCGCCGGCGGGCTCGGCTTCCTGATCCGCGAATTGCTCGACGAAGGCATCCTGCATGAGGATGTGCAGACGGTATGGGGCGAAGGCCTGCGGCCCTATGCGGTCGAGGCCCGGCTCGGGGAAGACGGCAGCGTCGTGCGTGAAGCCTCGCCGCTGCAGAGCGGCGACGAGAAGGTGCTGGCACCGTTCAAGAAAGCCTTCCAGCCGACCGGCGGCCTGAAGGTGCTTGCGGGCAACCTCGGCCATGCCGTCATCAAGACGTCCGCCGTGAAGCCGGAACGCCGCGTCATCGAGGCGCCGGCCAAGGTGTTCGACAGCCAGCAAGGCCTCAACGAAGCCTTCAAGGCCGGCACGCTGACCGGCGACTTCATTGCCGTGATCCGCTTCCAGGGCCCGAAGGCCAACGGCATGCCGGAACTGCACAAGCTGACCACCGTGCTCGGCATCCTGCAGGATCGCGGCCAGCGCGTCGCGCTGGTCACGGACGGGCGCATGTCTGGCGCTTCCGGCAAGGTGCCGGCGGCGATCCATGTGACGCCGGAAGCGGTCGAGGAAGGGCCGATCGCCAGGATCCATGACGGCGACATCATCCGGCTCGACGCCGATGCCGGCACGCTGGAAGTGCTGGTGCCGGGGCCCGAGCTCGCGCTGCGCCGCACGGCCGACATCGATCTCATCGGCAACGAGTTCGGTTTCGGCCGCGAGCTGTTCGCCGGTTTCCGCCAGCTGGTCGGCCGCGCCGACCATGGCGCCAGTGCTTTCGGAGCAGCCTGACCAGATTGCCCTATCCATGAAAAAGGGCGACTCGTGGCCGCCCTTTTTTGCGTTCGTCCATACGATCCTATTGCACCGTGAGCTCGGCTCGCTCGCCGGCCTTGACTGTTACGGTGCCTTCCTTCGAGCTGTTGTCCGACTTCTCCGAAACGACCACATAATCGCCGGTCGCTATCGCCGCCTGATACTTCTGGTCGTAAGCGTAGCCAAGCGACTTGCGATTGCCGTTGATGTCTTTCTTAGCCTCGAAAATCTCGATCTTTGAAGCGCCGGGCGCGGTGATTGCCAGCACGCCGGCGTTCATGGCGACCTTCACATCCTGGAATTCGCCGACCTTGACGGTGAACGGCTGCTCGACGACGGCGAGGTCGACCGTCGCAATCAACACATAGTCATCGGCCGGCAGATCGAACTTGCTGTCAGGGCCATAGGAGTAGGTCACCTCTTCCCTGGTCCCGTCGATCTTCTTTTTCGCCTTGAAGACCTTGAAGCCAATGCCTGAACCATCGGCCTTGTCGCCGCCGGCAACATAGTAGGCGTTGGCCACGACATGCCCGACGCCGACGATGATGTCCTTTTCGACCGTCTTGCCGGCAGCGAGCGGAATCGTCTCGGTAGCCACGCCCTGGCCGATGGTGACAGTCACTTTCTCGTCGCCGGCCGGCAACACCACCTTGGTGGTGCCATAGTAGGTCGCGGGGTTATCGGCGCTCGGATAGTCGATCACGACAGCCGCGCCATCGACAACATCCGCCCCCACGCTTGGTCGCGGATGAATGATGAGCGTGCCGGCATTCAGGGTGAAGAGCGGCTTGTAGATCTGGCTTGCCTCGACCTTGAGCTTTTGTTCGGACTTGGCCTCCCCGTCGCGCGCGACGATGATGTAGTCGCCCGGCTCCAGATTGCCCTTGTAGGCGCCGTATTCGGTGGTGACGTTGTCGCCGCGCGTGCCATCGGCCTTGGCCTTGTAGACCTCCCAGGCATTGCCGTCGGTGATCGGATCGCCGCCTTCCGCCATGACCACGCTCGGGATGAAATTGAATTCGGGCTTTGCCGGTTCAGGGGCAGGCGCCGGAGCGGGTTCGGGTGCCGGCGCCGGAGCCGGCGCGGCGACGGTTTCGATCAGTGCTTCCTGCAGCGCCTTCTCGTCCGAGGCCTGGATATATTTGCCGCCGGTGTTGTCGGCGAGACAGGCAATCTGCTTGCCCTCGTCAGCGGTCAGGCCGAAGCCGACGACGTCGACGGTGAAATCGACGCCTGAGGCCTCCAGTTCCTTGCCCAGCGCGCACGGGTCACCTTCGCAGGTTTCAAGCCCATCGGTGATGAGAACCACGGTCGCCTTGTCCTCGGTGTATTTCAGAGCTTCGGCCGCCTGCTTGACGGCTGCGGTCAGCGGCGTCTTGCCGAGGAATTTCAGGCTGTCGGCAGCGGCCGAAATGGCGCTAGCCGAGCCGGCTTGCGGCGGCACGATCAGTTCGATGTCGTCGCAGCTGCCCTTTTCGCGGTGGCCATAGGCCATGAAGCCGATCTCGTCGTCGCCCGGGACCGACTGCAGCACGGTCCTCAGCGATTCGCGCGCGATCTCGAGCTTCGGCTTGCCGTCGATCTGGGCCCACATCGAGCCCGAAGCGTCAAGAATGATGATGACCTTGTTGGCGGCAAAGCCGAGCGAAGTCATCGACAAAAGGAGCAGCGCCGCAGCGATGCTCCGCAAAAGTCCCGCCATGGAAATCTCCTTGAGACCGCCCTCTGATCCGCGCCGGAAGCTATTTGACGGCGCGTCCGGGCACAAGCCCCGGAGCGGGTCACGAACGGTTGCCGTGTAACAGGATCGGCGCCGGCCGAGGCCTGTTCCGAGGCCGGCTCAGCACCGCGTCAGTACGTGGTGCGCCGCTCTTCGGAAGGCGGACGGCCGAACTGCAGCCGGTAGCTCTGGGCAAAATAGGAATGCGAGGTGAAGCCGGTGGCGATGGCCACGTCGAGGATCGGCATGTTTGTCTGGCGCAGCAGTTCGCGCGCCCGCTCAAGCCTGAGCCGCATGTAGTAACGACCGGGCGTGACGCTCAAATGGCGCAGGAACAAGCGCTCGACCTGGCGCACCGACAGGCCCGCCGATTTGGCAAGCTGCACGGCTGATAGCGGCTCGTCGAGATGGTCGGCCATCAGTTCGACGATGCGCCTTAGCTTCTCCGACTTGCCGGTCAGGTCGCGCTCCGGCCCGACGCGCTGGCGGTCGCCGGCGGAGCGGATGCGCTCATGCTGGAACTGGTTGGCAACGCCGTTGGCGAGGTTCGAGCCGAAGTCGCCACGCACGATCTCCAGCATCAGGTCGATCGAGGTCGTGCCACCGGCGCAGGTGTAGCGCTTGCGGTCGATCTCGAAGACGTTGCCGGTGCAGTTGATGTCGGGAAAGCGCTCGACGAAGCCGGCCCGGTTTTCCCAATGAATGGTGCAGCGATAGCCTTCGAGCTGGCCGGCTTCGGCCAGGAGGTAAGAGCCGACCGACAACGCGCCGAGCGCATTGCCGCGCCGGCCCCAGCTGCGCAGCGCCGCCAGCACCTTGCTCTTGCCGGGGAACTCGACCGACAGGCCCACCGACACGAATAGGATATCGACGGGCGGCAAATCGGCGACGGCATAGTCGATCTTGAGCGGCAGGCCGTTGGAGGCCATGACGGGATCGCCGTCGGCCGAGACCGTCGTCCAGCCATAGAAATCGCGGCCGAGCAGGCGGTTGGCCGAGCGGAAGGTATCGATCGCCGCTGCCAGCGAAAACATCGAAAACTTGTCGACCAGCAGGAACGCGAATTGCCGGCCCCCTTGAACGGGATCATCCACGACCGGCCGTTCAGAGGGTACAGTAAGGTTCGGCAAAGAAGCTGCTTTCTGGGTCAGAAGGAAGGCCGCTTCAAGCCGGCCGCAAGGTAGGCTGAGGCTAACGTATTGGCCATCAGCATGGCAATGGTCATCGGTCCGACACCGCCGGGCACGGGGGTGATGGCGCCGGCGGCCTTGGCCGCTTCGGCATAGGCTACATCGCCGACGAGGCGGGTTTTGCCTTCGCCCTTCTCGGGTGCGGCAATGCGGTTAATCCCGACATCGATCACGGTGGCGCCGGGTTTGACCCAGTCGCCCTTGATCATTTCGGGCCGGCCGACGGCGGCAACCAGAATGTCGGCTGTGCGGGCCAGCGCCGGCAGATCCTTGGTGCGGCTGTGGGCAATGGTGACGGTGCAGTTGGCGGCAAGCAACAGATTTGCCATCGGCTTGCCGACGATGTTGGAGCGGCCGACGACGACCGCGTTGAGGCCGGAAAGATCCTTGCCGCGCACGCGTTCGATCAAAAGCATGGAGCCAGCCGGCGTGCAGGGCACGAAGGCTGTTTCGAGTTCGCCGGTGCCGAGCTTGCCGACATTGATGAAATGAAAGCCGTCGACATCCTTTTGTGGCGCGATGGCCTGGATGATCTTGCCGGCATCGATATGGGCGGGAAGCGGCAGCTGCACCAGAATGCCGTTGATGGCCGGATCGGCGTTGAGTTCGCCGATGATCTTCAGCAGTGCCGCTTCGGACGTGTCGGCCGGCAGTGTGTGCTGCAGCGAATGAAAGCCGCATTCCTTGGCGGTGCGCGACTTCGACGCGACATAGACCTGGCTTGCCGGATCCTCGCCGACGATGACCACCGCCAAGCCGGGCTGGGCCTTTCCCTTGGCGACCAGGTCCTCGGTCAAGGCCTTGACCTTCTGAACCACGTCTGCGGCGACGATCTTTCCGTCAATCACTTCGGCCATGAACCATCCTCGACATCATTCCAGCCAAGGCGCGGCGCGCGCCTTGAACGTTGCTTCGTGCATGTCGTTGTTCCAAACGTTCCGCCCATTCGGGTAAAGCCCGACGGCAGCGTTTTTTGGGCGCCATGCTGCGCGGCATTGTCACGAAATTTGGCCTAAGCAATCCCGTCAAAGCGCCGTCACATGCCGTAAACTCGAAACCGGCAGCTTTTATTCTGTGCTGACGGGCTCAGAGCGACTCATCCTTTCACGGAAAGGCTGAACCGCTCTATTTCTTGTTTTGACGCAATTCCCAAGGGAAAGCGCGCTACGCGCTTTTCCCGGGAAAACCGTTTCACACTTTTCCTGGAATTGCTCAGAAATAGCGGCGGTGCGAACGGCTTTCGGTGAGTTCGCGCACCGCTTCGCGAAATTCGCGCAGGCTGGCGCGGATATCGTCGATTTGCGCCTGCTGGTCTTCCGGCGCCGCCCCAGCGGGCTGCGGAGAAGACCACGGCCCGGACGCCGCGGGCATCGGCTGAGCCTGCGAATAGGCATAGTCAGCCGGCTGACGAGGCTGCGCGTAGCCAGGCTGCTGCGCAGGGGAATTGGCGTGCGGAACCTCGTTCCGGAAGTCCGGCTGGCGATAGCCCACAGGCTCCTGCACCGGCCTTGTATATTCGGCGGCTGGTTGGGCGCGGTAGGTCTCGACGGGTTCGCCTGACGTCCCGCTACCCGGCGCGGCTTTGCGCATCGCCGAGAACAGTCCGTCGAACAGACCTGGGCTCCGGGCGGGAGCGGCCGCGGTCGGCAACACCGGAGGTGCTGCCGGTGGCGGCGCCACAGGCAGCGGCGCGCGATAGACCTTGTCCTCGACCGGAGGGGGGCGCTCGTCCATTCTGCCGCGCGAACGCGAATTGGCAGCGCCGCGCAGGCTGGCAAAGGCGCCGCGCATGGCGCCGACACCGATGCCCGAAGCAAGCCCGAGCAGCAGGCCGGCCATCGCTATTACAGCCCGCGACGGTCCGTTGGGTTCGAGCGGCGGTTGCGCGGGGGTCATCAGATTGATGTTGGTGGTGTTGATGTTTTGCTGTTCGCCGGTCTCCTTGGCGCGCAGAAGGTACTGTTCGTAGACGGAGCGTTTGGCCGTGGCGTCACGCTCCAGTTCGCGCAGGCTGACCAGATCGCTGTTGACGTCGCCGCTCTGGACCTTTGCCTGAGCCAGGCGGGAAGCGAGATCCTGCTCAAGCTGAACCGAGCGCTTCAAATCGACCTGCAGCGACGAGGCGATGCGGCGCAGTTCGCCTGCGATGCGCTCGCGCGAGCCGTCGAGCTGGGCGTTGAGCGCCTGGTATTCGGGATGACGCGGTCCCAGACGCACGGCGGCGCGGTCGGCCTCCTGCTTCAAAACTGCATATTGCGCGCGCAGTTCGCTCATCGTGTTGGAATTGATTTCTTCCGGCAAGGTGCCGTTGATGACCGAATTGACGTCCAGCGAACGCGCCGACGCGGCCCGGGCATTGAGTTCCAGCGTACGGGCCCGGGTGACTGAGAGCTGCTCGTTGAGCTTCAGCATCTGGTCGTCGCTGATCAGATGGCCCTGCGCGTCGACGAGATCATGCGTGGCCCTGAAATCCTCGACCTTGCGCTCCGCTGTCTCGACATTCTTGCGCAGGTCATCGAGCTTGGCCGTCAGCTGGTCCGTCGCGCGCCCGGCCATCCCGAACTGGTATTGGGCCGCCTCCTGCTGGAAAACGTCCCTGGTCGTATTGGCTATCTTCGCCGATTTGTCGGCGCTTTGAGTGGTGGCGCTGATGGAAACGACAAAGCTCTTGCCGCTGCGCTCAACCGACAGGCTCTTGGCCAGATTGCCGACCGCCAGCGCCTGGCGGCGCACTTCACCGCCGCCGCCAGGGCCATCCTGGCGCGACAGTATCGAGCGAATGAGCGACAGGACGCCAAGGCCGCCAGAGCCCTGTCCGTTGAATTCCGGATCGTCGACGAGATTGAGATCGGCCACGACCTTGTCGAGGACCTTGCCGGATGTCACCATCTTGATGCGGGTTTCGACAACAGCCAGCGCCGCATCGGGCTGCCCGACCGGTTGGGTGAGATCGTTGTCGGAAAGCTTCAGGTCGCCTGGCTCGATGACCATCTGTGTGGTGGCTTCGTATTTCTTCGGTGTCGAAACGGCGACGGCGACGCCGAGCACCGTGCCCAATATCGTCGTCGAGACGATCAGCAACTTGGAACGACTAATGCCGCGGACGACCTGGAGCGGATCGATCAGCGGCTTCCATTCCTGCCCGTCATCGTCGTCGCGGTCCGGTCGCTGCTCGTGGAAAGAGCGGAGCTCATAGGCGGCGTGCTGCTGACGCCGGCCGGAAACAGGCTCCTCACGCGCGCTGGCGGCCGAAACGGGTTCGCCGTCGGCCTGGAACTGCGGCGGCTCGGGCGGTGACGTTGGCGCCGGATTCGACCGCGCCTCGCGTTGCGAGCGGGCTATGCGGTGACGCGTGGCGGCGTCCTCGCGCCATGACGGATCCACCCGGTCACCGATCGAGACCGCCGACGCATCCGCCGCCTCATCGCCGCGCACGGCTTTGCCGAGCGCCAGGAGGGAGCGCTCGCGCCTCCAGTCTTCACGGTTTTCCCTGTCGACCATTGTCTCGAAACTTTACCTTCGACGGCGCAGGAGCGGCGGTCGGCCAATCGTTAAGTCACGCTAAACAGGCATGGGAAACAAAAGGTTAATTTCCGAAGTCTGCAAGTGAAAGTTTCTCGCTTCGCCACGCATTGCCGGGATCTGTAAAATGGCGTCAGAACCGCACGTTAAGCTTTGCGGCTTACGGCTTTCCTCGATATGACGCAGGCCAGCGACATACCGCAAAGGCGGACACTCGCCCGCATCGGCACCTTCCTCGCCGAAAGACGGGGGCTGGTTCGCGACTATCTTTCAGCCATCAGCGGCGCCGGCGGGCGGCTGGTGTTCTCGCTTGCCTATTTCATCGCACTTGCCAACACGCTGTCGATTGCCGAGTTCGGCATGTTCGCCACCGCCTCGGCGGCCGGCGTCATGCTGTCGCGCATCCTCGCTTTCGGCTTCATCTCGGCGCTTTACCGCACAGCCACCATCCGCCCCAATCTGATCGGCACCTTCACCGCCGGCTTCCTTTTGCTTGGCGCCGTGTCCTTACCACTGCTGGCGGCGGCCTCCTGGGGCGTCTACCTGATCTTCTTCGCCAGCACCGTTCCGCTGGCCGTCTTTGCCGCAATCGTCTTTGCAGAGGCGCTTTTGTGGCGGCCGGTCGAGGTGGTGCTGATCGTCAACAACGGGCTCGGCAAATTCGGCCGCGCCGCCGTGCTGTCGATCGTGGCCACGGCGTTCCGCGCGCTGGGCGCCGTGCTGTTCATGCTATCGGGCCAGCACAGCGTCTGGATCTGGTCGTTGTTCTACATCGGCGCCAACGCCGCCTCGCTGCTGCTGGCCTTCGGCTTCTATTATCCACGCCAGCGGCTGAGGCTGCGCACCGAGCTCTATCTCAGGCGGCTTGCCGATTCGATCTATGTTGCAGGAGCCGAAGTGCTGTTCTACCTGCAGTCGGAATTCGACAAGCTGCTCGTGCTGGCGATCGGCGGGCCGCATCTGGCCGGCATCTATGCCATCATCATGCGGCTGGTCGACCTGACGGCAATCCCGATCCGCACCTTCTCGATGATGCTGGTGCAGAGGATGATGCGGGCGCCGGAGCTGTTGTCGCGACTGCGGGTCAAGAGCGGTATCGAAGCCGGCGTGTTCCTGGTGTCGACATTGGCACTGGCCGCACTCGGCATCGTGCTGCATTTCTTCCCCAATGCACTTGGCCGGAATGTCGCCGAGGCGGCGCCCTTGGTGGCGTTGGCAATCGGCGTGCCGGGACTGCGCAACCTGGTCGAATACCAGGCCGAGCTGCTGTTCGCGCGCGGCCAGACCGCGCTCAGGGCGCTCAACCTCGGCCTGCTGGCGGGGCTGAAGGCGGTGCTGTTGACCTATGTGCTGACCACGATTGCCGACACGCCCAGGCTTGTCGTATCGCTCAATGTCGTCTTCCTGCTGCTCTATCTCGCCTCGGCGCTGCTAACCTATTCGGCGCTGCGCAAGCCCGCCAAGGCAATCTAAGCCAATCCGATCAGGCGGCGGATGCGGCCGATATCGGTGCCGATGAAGGATTGCATGCCGATCGCCACCTGCCCCGGTGCCATAGCGGCGACGAAGCTGCGGAATTCGTCATCCGACAGCGCCTCCCCGGTCCAGTGCACGCGGCAGAATTCCTCCGAGCCGTGGAAATGGCCGGCGCCCCCCAGCACATCGTCGACATAGCGGCCATAGATCATGCATTCGGAGAACCGGCGCACTGAAGCGATGACCTCGACCCAGCCGCGCGCGTGCACCTTCTCGATCTCGGCGCACATCGCCGTCACGGTCTGACGGCGCCAGGCGATCAGCGTCGAAATATAGTCGTGGTTCGAAACCTCGGATGCATCGATACCAATCGCCGAGGCCGCATTGCGCGACCAGATGCGATGCTCGTCGTGACCGTCGCTCGACAGCACGCCGTCGCGCCGGAACAGCCGCACCTTGCCGTCGCGCCAGAAGGCGCTCAGATCGAATGGCTTGAGGAAGGCGACGTCGGAATCGCAGAAGACCAGCACGTCTTCTCCAGCATGCGCAGCGATGGCGATGCGGCGCAGCTGCTGCACATGCCAGCCGCGCAGCGGCTGGGTCTTGAGACTGAGCCAGATGCGACGGCGAAAGAGGCTCATCGGATCGTCGAACACACGCAGCCAGCGCGGCAGCAGGTCGCGCTCGTCGACAACGCTGCGGCGGTCGTTTTCCAACTGGCGAAACAGCGCCACGTCGCGGTGCTCGACCAGAATGTAATGATGCGCCAAGCCGGAGACATGGCGGTCGAGGGTCTCGCACAACAGGCGGCAGCGTTCGAAATCCGGCGCATAGCTGGCGGTCACCACCGCCGCCGTCGGCGTTTGCGGCAGGGCACCGGTCTCGGCTGCAGGGCTCGGCACGACGCGGCTGTTCACCGCAACTCTCCGGCGGGCTCGGGCCGACGCGAGAATTTCTGCCTGACGACACGCAGCAGGAACACCGGATTGCCGACGACGTAGCGGCGCCACAGCCGGCCGGGCTCGATGCACAGACGGAACAACCATTCGAGCCTCAGCTGGCGCATCCACAGAGGCGCCCGCGGCACCGTGCCGGAGAGAAAATCGAGCAGCGCGCCGACGGCGATCGGCAGCGTGCAGTGGCGGGCATCGATATGACGGGCGATCCACAATTCCTGGCGCGGCACGCCCATGGCCACAAGCAGCACGTCGGGCCGCAATGCCTCGATGCGATCGACGATCGCCTGCTCTTCGGCGGGGGAGAAATAGCCGTCATGGATGACGACGAATTCGTGCTGCACCGCCAGAGCGGCTAGCCTGACCGACGCCGCCTCGGCGTTGGCGCGGGTGGCGCCAAGCAACCCGACGGTCAGCGGCCTCGCCGATGCCTGCAGAAAGGCCGGAATGAGATCAGTGCCGTTGAGATTGTCCGGGAACGGCGCGCCGTAGAGCAGCTTTGCCGCCAGATCGACGCCAACGCCGTCAGGCAGGATGAGGAAATCGTCGAGCGCCTCGGCAAAGACCGGATCGGTAGAGGCGATGTTGGCGTTGTGAGCGTTGAGAAAACTGACCTTGGTGAAGCGCCGCTCGGCAATCAGACGAGCGAGCAGCGCGATCGCGTCATCCCAGCCGATGGCAAGGACCGAAATGCCAAGGATCGTCTTCAGCGTATCGAGCCCGAAGGCGGCGCGGGCGGTGTGCATGTTCATGCAAACACCTCCTCCCCCACCGACCCGAGCTTTTCCAGGCCGAGCCTGATGGCGGCATCCAGTGCCTTGATCTGCCGGCGGTGAAAGGCGCTGCCATCGACATCCTTGACATCGGCCGCCGCTGCCTCCAGCGCGCCGGCGAAGGCGGCCGGATCGTCGGTGACGAAGCAATTTGCCGGGCGATGATCGATGCCGCGCAGCGAACGGCTGGTGGCGACCGACGGCAGGCCGAGCTCGAAGGTTTCGATGGTCTTGAGCTGAACGCCGCTGCCCGCGGTGCTGATCAGTGGAATGACGGCGGCGCCGCGCACGAAATTCTGGGCGTCGGACACGCGGCCGACAAATTCGACACCGGGATGGGCAGAGGTGATATCCGACGGCATGTTGCCGGCGACCCTGATGCGAAAGCTCCGGCGAAGATGCGGCACGACTTTTTCCAGGAACCAGTCGAGGCCGATGCGGTTCGGCTGCCAGGTCCAAGTGCCGATCAGCGCCGCGTCGCAATCGATGCGGCGCGGCTTGACCGGCTTTGGGGCCGTGGCAGTGGTCACCAGCGGCAGCACCGCCGAGCGGTCGTCGCTGGCAACGCCGAGTGCGGCGCGGTCTTCCTCGGCCAGCGTGAAGACGAAGCGAGCCCGGCGGCAGAGCCGCTCCTCCATGGTCTTGAGCAGCCTGGCCTCGCGGGCAAACAGCAGGCGCTGGAAGCGACTGTTTGCTGCTGCCGCATTCTCTTTGGCCGAACCATGTTCGACATTGTGGGCGACGAAAATCGAGGGACGGTCGGCGAACAGTTTTTCAAAGGCGCCGGCGAACTGCACCGAATTCAGGACATAGCCGTCGAAGGGACCGGCGCGCTCGATCGCGGCACGGACTTCGCTGTCGGAAACCGCGCGCAGCTTCACGGAAGCGAAGGTGAGCCCTGACAGCACCGCCTTGCCAAGCCAGGCGAGCTTCTGCCGCGCCGAGGCGCTTTCCGTGCGCACGTCGACGGCGCCGAGCACGATGGTGTTTTCGGGGTCGCTGGGCGCCTTGCCCGGCCAGATGAAGCCGATGACGGTGACGCGCACGCCGGCGCGCCGCAAGGCGGCGATGATCGCAGCGTTGGCGATCTCATAGCCCGAAGCGAGAGCGCCGTCGGGCACGATCGATGTGGCGAACAGCAGATGCATCTCACCTATCCAGGCGTCAGCCACTAGCAAAGCTGGGTGAACCCTTGATTAAATCATGCGACGCAACGGCTGAAAGGCGCGGACCAGCAGGCGCCGCTGCGAAAGGTGATTAACGAAACGTTATCGTCGCGGTGTTATCAAAAAGTCAGATTCAAAACATGCGGCTGGAGCGGATGATCCCTTTGCCATCGGACGGTTCGGTATCGATTGCGGGACGCTCTCCGGGGCTCGCCGCAGAGACGATCGCTGCCGTCGTCACGCTGCCGACCTTCAAGCGGCCGCAACTGCTGCTGGAAACGCTGGCGTCGCTGAAGGCACAGCAAACCAGCCGGCGCTTCGCCGTCATCGTCATCGAAAACGAAGCCAAGGCGCGTGAGGGCGCCAAGGCGGCCGTGCCGCTGTTCGAACGCGACGATATGAAAGGCATGGTCATCATCGCGCATGAGCGGGGCAATTGCAGTGCCTACAATGCCGGCTGGCAGACGGCGATCCTGCATTTTCCGGATTTCCGCCACCTGCTGGTCATCGACGATGACGAGATCGCCGACGCGGACTGGCTGGAGCGCATGTGCAAGACGGCGGAGACGCTTGGCGCCGACATTGTCGGTGGCCCGCAAGTGCCGGTGTTTACCGATCCTGCTCACGCCAAATGGGCCGAGCACCCGGTGTTTGCGCCGCCCTATCGCCAGACCGGGCGCGTGGCCGCACTCTATTCCTCGGGCAACCTTCTGGTCGGACGCAATGTGCTCACCATCATGGGGCCGCCCTTCCTCGACCTGCGGTTCAACTTCATGGGCGGCGGCGATTCCGACTTCCTCAGCCGCTCGGCGCAGAAAGGTTTCGTGCTTGGCTGGTGCGCCGAGGCAAAGGTGCGCGAAGGCGTTCCAGCCCGGCGCATCGAGGCTGACTGGATCCGCGCCCGATCCTTACGCAACGGTGTAATCTCGACGCTGGTCGAAAAGAAGAAGCGCGCCGGCACGCCATTCGCCGGCGCCAAGGTGTTTGCAAAAAGCCTGGCGCTGCTGATAGCCTCGCCCGTGCGCGGCGCAATCAAATTGGCGCGGACAGGATCGCTGTCGACGGCGCTTTACCCCGTCTATGTCTCGCTCGGCCGCGTGCTTGCCGAATTTGGATACGCCAATGAGCAATACAGGCAGCCTGAGAAGAACTGACGAGCTGCTGCTGGGCGGCATCGTCACCCGCGACGGCGTGGCGACGGCGATTGCCGCGCTGTTGTTTGCCGTCGTCATCGTGTCGTTCCGGCCGTTTCAGCCGGCAGGCGCGGAACTGACCGGCGACGGCGGCGACATCGTCAACCAGCTCGGCTTCAGTTCGCTCGGCGCCATTTCGATCTTCTCACTGCTGACGTTCGCCGACCCCAAGGTGGTGCGCTCGCTGCTCAGCCCGTCCTGGATTCTGATGCTCGGCTTTTTCATGCTTTCGGTCATCAACGCGACCGACCCGTCCTCGGCCATGCGCGCGGCCTTCTTCACGCTGCTTGGCGTTTTGACGATAGCGACGGTCCTGGTGCTGCCGCGCGACGCCGACAGTTTTTCGAAAGTCATCATATTCTGCGCGATCGTCGTTATCGGCCTGTCCTATATCGGCCTCATCGTCTTTCCGCATGAGGCCCTGCATACGGCCGATTCGCAGGAGCCCGAACATGCCGGCCTGTGGCGTGGTGTGTTCGCCCACAAGAACATTGCCGGACCAATCATGGCCTGCTTCAGCTTCGCCGGCCTCTATCTCTTCCGGCGCAGCCAGAAATTCTGGGGCGTGGCGATCTTCGGCGCGGCGATGATCTTCATGCTGCACACCGGCTCCAAGACGACGGCCGGCCTGGTGCCGTTCTCGATCCTGATCGTCGTGCTGCCGAGCCTGATCGGCATGCGGTTCGGCACGCCGGTCCTGTTTGCACTGGCGATCATTGCGACGGCCATCGGCACCTTAGGCATCGTCTTCATCCCGCCGGTGAAGGAGCTGGCGGCCACCTATTTCCCCGACCTCACCTATACCGGGCGCGCGACGCTGTGGGAGTTCTCCGGCGAGATGCTGGCGAAGAAGCCCTGGACCGGCTACGGCTATGAAAGCTTCTGGGGCACGCCGCTGCTGCTCAGCCAGGACCAGCCCTTCGACCGGGCCTGGGACATCCGGACGATCGTGCATGGCCATGACGGCTATCTCGACATTGCGGTGCTGATGGGCATCCCGGCGCTGTGCGTTGCCGTCTACACTTTCCTGATCGCGCCGCTGCGCGACTACATGCGCATCCCGCCGCGCAAGGAGAACATCTATCTCGGTGACTTCTTCATGATGGTGGTGCTGTTCACGGCGCTGAACGCGTTCCTGGAAAGCTTCTTCTTCCATCGCGGCGACCCGGTGTGGCTGTTCTTCGTGCTCGGCGTGCTTGGCTTGCAGCAAGTGTCGCTTCGGCCGATCGCGGTGCGCCGGCGACCTTGACCGGCTGGCCTGATCCAGCACCCCTTGAGGGGCTTTCCCGTCTGCCCGCTAGCGTCTAAGGAGAACCCTTGTCTCGGAGGGCTCTCAATGACGATCAGGCTTGTTCTCGCCGGTTGCGGCAATATGGGTTACGCCATGCTTGCGGGCTGGCTGAAATCCGGCAAGCTTGCCCCGCAAGCCGTGTTCGTGGTCGAGCCCAATGCCGAATTGCGCAAGCGCGCCGAGCACCTCGGTTGCAGTGTCGCCGCGGACGCGAACGGGATCCCCGCCGACGCAGAGCCCGACCTCGTCGTCATCGCCGTCAAGCCGCAGGTGATCCGCGACGTCACCGCCGCCTACAAGCGCTTCGGCGACGGCAGGACCACCTTCGTCAGCATCGCCGCGGGCACGCCGGTCGCCACCTTCGAGCACATCCTCGGCCATCTCGCGCCTGTTATCCGCTGCATGCCCAACACGCCGGCCGCGATCGGCAAGGGCATGATGGTGGTCTATTCCAACCCGCTGGTGACCGACGACATCAGGCGTTTCGTTGCCGAGCTGCTGTCGGCGAGCGGTGTGGTGACGACGATCGACGACGAAGGCCTGATGGACGCGGTGACGGCGGTTTCGGGGTCCGGTCCGGCCTACATCTTCCATTTCATCGAGGCGCTGACGGTTGCAGCCGAGAAGGCCGGGCTGCCGACCGAGACCGCCAGGCTGCTGGCCATGCAGACCGTCTATGGCGCTGCTGCACTCGCTGCCGAAAGCGGCGAGGAGCCCGGCGTCCTGCGCCAGCAGGTGACCAGCCCCAACGGAACCACGGCAGCCGCCCTTGCCGTGCTGATGGGCGAAGACCGGCTGACGAAGCTGCTGACCGAGGCGGTGGAAGCCGCGCGGCTGCGGTCGGTGGAATTGGGGAAGTAGCCCAGACGCTCGCGGGGCCGTATCAGCCCCACTTCATCTCACCCTTGGCGACCTTTGCGCCCAGTTCCAGCGACGAGACGTCCAGAAGATCGGGATAGCGCCGCTTCATCGCTGCAATCAGCTCGACGCTGGATTTCGCTTTTTCGGCTTCCTTATTGAAAGCTTCGAGGTAGGCGCGGGTGAATTCCACGGCCGCCAGACCGTCCGGTGCACCGGCTACCTGATGGGACGGCACCACGATGTTTGGTTTGCGGGACGCGATTTCGTTGAGCGCGGCAATCCATTTCTTGCGGTCGTCTACGGTTGGCTCGTCGGCAACCCAGACATGTACGCCGGACGAGATCAGCACGCCGCCGAACACCGCTTCAAGGCTGGGCACCCAGAGATACCGCCGGTCTTTCAGATCGGCGACGGTGACGATCTCGATCTTGTTTCCTTCGATTTCAAGTGAGGTGATATCGGAAGCCTCGGGAATGACGACATCCGCCAGGACCTTCGGTCCATTGTCCTTGAGCTGTGGGCTCCAGACATCCAGCTTGGCTTGCACATTGGCTTTGATGGCCGCAACCGTTGCGCCGGCCGCGATGATCTTGGCGCCGGGGAAAGCATCCGCGACTGGACGGAGGCCAAAATAATAGTCAGGGTCGCTGCAACTGACATAGATCGTCGTCAGGGTCTTGCCCGTCGCCTTGATCGCATCCGCGACCGCACGGCCATCGGACAGGGTAAATCCGCCGTCGAGGAGGATGGCTTCTTTTTCCCCGGTCAGCAGCACCGGCGTGCGGCGGAAACCATTCTCGTCAGCCTGAAAATGGGTCCATTTCAGCTTGGCGGCGGCCTTGGCTGCAAAAGCCAGAGGCTGAAGCATGGCAACCATGCCCGTTGCCAGAAGGGTTTTCATCGTCTCGCGTCTTGTCCAAATGGTTTGCACGATTTCAATCCTCAATGGGGGTTCAACTGATCGAGATTGGCATCTCGGCATCGTTTGAAAAACCCGGATCAAAGAGACAGACTGTATGAATGGATCATACAATGGCAGCCGATGGTCTGCGTCGTCAGCACGAGCGCAATGATCAGGCGTGTTGCGCGAGCAGGTCAACAGCCCATGGCGCGAGCGCGGCAGCATTTGGCCTGCTGGGCGGGAGCGGCTGACGAAGCTGCTGGCCGAATCGTGGAACTGGGGCAGTAGGATCAGGCCAGATCGGTGTGGGAAAAGTCTTTCCCTTTGTAGAGCAAGGGCATCCCACGGCTTTTTGCCGAGGCATATGACAGGCAGTCAGCGAGATTGAGCTGAGCCGGGTGGCCGCGACCTTTGCCATAGTTCGAAAAAGCCTGGATCGCGAGCTTGGCATCACCTCTTTCGATCGGAACCACCTCGATCGCGGCTTCGCGCAGGAAGTCTCCTATTGCCCTTTCGGCGAGAGCGGCTCCACCACCAACTTCGACGAAAGCCGCATCGCCGCTTCGAGCACGACCAGCGGAGATGTTATCCGTATCGAGGCCTGCCCGATCCGGCGGCTCCAATCGGCGGCGTCTTCCTCTCCGGCGAGGACAGCGATCACCACCGAGGTGTCGATGAACATCAGGAATGTCCCCACATCTCGTCGATCTCATCCTTAGTCAAATCCCTGCCGCCGCTTCCCGCCTTGGCCTTCAGATCGTTCGATATGGCGGCCAGCCGCTCAGCCAGCGGAACTCGTTCACGTTCGCGCTGAAGCTCGGATTCGAGCGCCTCGATCACCGCCTCGGTCATTGAAATCTTTCGCTTTTCGGCAAGCTGCCGGGCGAGGTCACGGGCGCGCGGGTCTCTGATCTGGAGATTCATCCTGGAAGCCTCCGTTCGGTGCCACTACAACATAGGGAGTTGTCATGACAAGGCCAGCCCGACTGGCCTGTCATCCAATCTCAGCTCCCGTACAGCATCTCATCCTGCAGCTTGCGCAAAGCGAACAGCCTGGTCGTGCGGTCGGGTGTGGCGTTGTCGGTGGTGATGAGCTCGCCCTTCCTGACCGGCTTCAGCACCTTGCCGCCTTCGAGCAGGCCGACCGCGACGGCGCTGACGGCGCGGGCCTCTTCGACGGTCATTGTCCAGGAGCGGTAGCAGGTCTCACCGATGGCATCGAAGGTCTCGCCCATGGCGAGATCGCGCTTGGCGACCGCGCAGACCTCGGCCACCGGCTTCGGCAGCGGCACCATGTCGGGGCGGCCGTAGAGCATGATACGCGCTGCCGTCAGCGGCACTTCCAGCGAGGTCAGATGGTAGGGCCGGAAGAAGCTGTAATAGGGGCCGTGGCCGATATGCAGATCGTCCATGCGCTCGACGATGCGCGGATGCGTCGCCTCGACGATGACGAACACGCCGGGCGCCACGCCCTTGCCGATGGTGTAGTCGACAACGCCCTTCTTCGACAGGATGCCGCCATCCGCCTTCGGGATGAGCACCTTGGCCAGCTGATCGCGGTCGGCCTTTGGGCCGTGCATGCCGGGAACGTCTGGGACCAGCCCGGTGGCGTTGGCGATGGCGCCCATCTCGACCATGGTTTTGGAACCGTCGACGAATTCGACCAGCATGCGCGGGTTCATGTTGCGGCGGATCGCTTCGTCGCGATAGTCGTCCGGAACGGCATCGTGGTTGAGCGGGTTGTTCTTGCCCTTGCCAGCCGAGACGATGGTGTAGCCGAGCGCCGACGCAAATTCGATCAGCTCCATGCAGCTCGACGGCTCGTCGCCGGCGCCGACCGAATAGACGACGCCGAGCCGGTCTGCCTGCTGCTTGAGGTAGCAGCCGATCGTGACGTCGGCCTCGACATTCATCATCACCAGGTGCTTGCCGTGCTCCATCGCCTTCAAGTCGAAATCGGCGGCGACACCAGGCTTGCCGGTGGCGTCGATGACGACGTCGATCAGCGGATTGGTGACCAGCATCTCGTTCGTGGTAATGGCGATTTTGCCCGCCTCGATCGCCGCGGTGACTTTCGAGCCCCTGTCCGCCTCGACCGCCATCGCCTCATCGCCATAGGCGATGCGGATGGCGTCACGGGCGGTGTGCGGGCGGCGTGTCGAGATGGCCGCGACCGAGATGCCGGGCATCAGCATGCCTTGCGTGACCAGGTCGGTGCCCATTTCGCCGGAGCCGATGACGCCGATGCGCACCGGGCGTCCCTCGGCGGCGCGCCTGGCGAGATCGCGGGCCAGTCCAGTCAGGGCGACATTGGTCATGCAAGCGTGTCCACGGCTTCTTGATTTGCAGGCGGGAATAGCAGGGAACGGCCCCGCTTTGCCAACGAAACCAGCGGACGGCGGCAATTTCTCCGGCAACAGGCCCGACAGGTGAGGCCAACCCCGGTAGAGGCTGATTGACCCGCCTCGGCGTCAAACCACCCTGATATAGCTCGTCATCCCGGTTTTCTGATGTTCGATGATGTGGCAGTGCAGCAGCCAGTCGCCGGGATTGTCCGCGACGAAACCGAGCTGAACCTTCTCGTTGGGCTGCATGAGATAGGTGTCGGAGATGACCGGCTGAACCTGGCGTGTCGACGACGACAGCACCTTGAAGCTCATGCCGTGCAGATGCATCGGATGCGATTGCGGCGTCAAATTCTCCATGTCGATGACATAGCTTTTGCCGAGCTTCAGCTCGGCCAAAGGCGCGGTCGGGTCCGGCGTGTCGCCCGGCCACGGTACCTTGTTGATGGCCCAGAAGGAGTAGCCTAGCGTGCCGCATATGCTGTCGCTCGGCACGTTTTCCGCCGTGGCGCTGAGCGAGAGCGCTATGTGTTTCGCGCTGGCGAGATCCACCTCCGGCACCGGGTTGGCTTCCAGCGGTGCGAGGCCGCGCAGGTCGCGCTTGAGCGAGCTGCCGGTGGCGCGCAAGGTGGCGAGGACCTTGGGTTTGGTGCCCCTGATGTCGCCCAGGCTGACGATCGCGCCCTCCTGGTCAGGCATGCGGATGGCGAGCTCCATGCGCTGCCCCGGTCCGAGCAGCAAGGCATCGGGCGCAAAACGCTGCGGCACCGGATTGCCGTCGAGCGCGATGACCGCGGCCTCCGCACCCTCGACGCGAAACGCGTAGATGCGGGTGACATCGGTGATGGCGACCCGCAGCCGCACCAACCCGCCGGCCGGCGCGTCGAATTGCGGCTGGTCGAGCCAGTTGGCGGTGCGCACCGTGCCATAGGTTCCGGTTTTTGCGGCATCGCGCGGCCGGAATTGCTGGATGAACTGCGCGTCGTCGCCGAGGCGCCAGTCGCGCAGATTGACGATTGCCTCGGCGTCGAATTTGGGATCGTTGGGGTTTTCGACCACGATCACGCCGGTGAGGCCATGGCCCATCTGCTCCAGCGTGTTGCAATGCGGGTGATACCAGAACGTGCCGGCGTCGGGCGGCGTGAAGGCGTAGTCGAAATGATCGCCGGTATAGACGTAAGGCTGAACTAGGAAGGGAACACCGTCCATCTTGTTTGGAACGCGAATGCCGTGCCAATGGATGGTCGTCGGGTCGTCGATGGCGTTGACGAGACGCGCGGCAAAGGGCTCGCCTTTTTTCATCCTGAGCACCGGCGGCATTCCGGCCTCTCCATAAGTCAGCACATCGCGGGTCTGGCCGATATCCATGAACCTGGCCTGGATCTTTGCCGTCTTGAGAACCACCGGCTCGGGCGCGGCTGCGGCCCAGCCACTGAGCCTGGCCATCGCTGCAAGGCCAACCCCGCCGACGCCGGCAAGCGCGGCTGTTTTTAGAAGCCGGCGGCGGGTGAGTAGGGTCATGGAAAGCTCCGACGAAAATCCGGCTGTGTTGGCGCTCTGGATGGCGGCGGCTACCGGCGCGCTGCCGATACTGCCACATCGCATCTCTGTCATGCCATGGCGAGCCGATGACATTTGCTTGCGCAACAGCGTGAACGCTGGCGTGCCCACCATTCGCCCGCATCCGGGAGCGCGGGCTCGGATTAATGCAACTCGGCCAGCAACGCCTGTGCCTCGGCGAGGTTCTTTTCGGAACCGGCGGCGAGATCGTCCATCTTACGCGCGCGGAAGACAATGAGCGCGTCCTGGCATTCGGCGATCGCTTCCTGTGCCATCGCCTTGTCCTTGTGGGCGGCGCCCAGATCGACCAGCACGTCGCACAGGCTGTCCTGCGTGAAGGCGACGGCCGGCACCGAATTGATCTTCTTTTGCACCACGATCGCCTCGCGCAGGACCAACACCGCCTCCTCGAAATGCGCGACATTGTTTTCGGCGCGGCCGGCCATGGTCAAGGCATAGCCCATCTCGTTGCGCGCATTGGCCCAACGTTCGGGATCGCGGTCGCGACCGAGCTGCTCGGCAAGCGCCCGATTGACGACAATCGCCTCCTCGTACAATTCAGCCGAAGGCTCGCGGGCCGCGATCATGCTCAGCGTCTGCGCGAGACTGGTCTGGTTGGTGATCCAGAGATCGGGATCGCGGGCGATCGTTCGCACCGTGGCGAGGTCGCGGTAGATCTGAGCGGCTCGTTTCAGCTTGCCGACATCGTTCGCCCAGTAACCAAGACTCGACAGCCCGCCGGCGAGATTGTTCTGATTGTTCTCCCAGACAGCCAGCGCATTCTCGCGCGTTACCACGCTGAGCGCTGCGTCATAGGCGGCAATCGCGCGGGTGAGCAACTCGACGTCCTTGCCGTCCGCGGCCATCAGCAAGGCATTGCCGATATCGCCCTTGGTGCGCGCCCATTGCATGCGGTCGGGAAAACCGTCGTAGATCCGCGCTGCCCTCTCGAAGCTCTCCACGGCCTTGGCGTAGAACGTGGCGTCGCCACCAATCCGGCCCTGGCTGTAGAGGGCAAAGCCGAGGTCGTAATTGATATTGGCCCACTCCTCCGGGTCGGCGTCCTTGGAGTAGGCGGGGAGCGCGGCTTCCAGCATGTCGGCTGCTTGCGCCAGCAAGTCCAGGTTGGATGTATTGTCGCCCAGGATCGACAGGGTCTGGCCGAGCACGCGCCGCGTTTGGCCGATCTCCGTGACATCACCGCCTTTCGTCTGCCCGTCGAGCGCCGCCCGCAGCGCGTCGACCGATTGCTGCAGCAGTTGATCGTCAGAGGCCAGCTTGCCTGACATCATCAACGCGCAGCCGAGGCGGAATTCCGTCTTGGCCCAATTGACTGGGTCCTTGTCGCGGGTGCGAACCCTGAGCACCTGACCGTAGACATCGATCGCCTGCCGCAGGGTCGACATGTCCCCCGCGCGTTCGCCCCAGTTCGATAGCGTGCCTGCAAGGCTGTAACCAATCGAAGCGAACTCGCCCGGCGCGGCGGTTGCGGTATAGACCTCCCATGCCTGACGATACGCGGTCACCGCCTGAATGTAGTAATCGGTTCCCGTATCGAGATCGCCGAGCGTGTCGTTGACCGATCCCAGATTCTGCTGCAGCGAAGCCCAGTCGAGCGGCAGTTTCTCACGCGGATATTCGGACAGAGCGGCCTGGTACGCGGTGGCTGCCTCCAGCAGCAGTTCCTTGTTCTTCTGCTTGGCGCCGAGGCGCTGCAAGGCGTTGCCGAGCGTCAGCTGGCCGTTGGCCCAGCTCGCCGCGGCGTGCTCGCGCGTCCAAACCGTAAGCGATGCAAGGGCGGCGTCGCGCGCCTGCTCAAGCGTGGCGACATCGCCGTTAATGGTTCCGATCGATTCCAGCGCCGTGCTCAGATTATTCTGGATTGTCGCCCATTGCGCCGGCGCGCGTTCCCTGGTCATTTCGCGGGTCGCCGCCTGATAGGCAGCAACCGCCTGCTGCATGGTCGCGATATCCTTTTCGCGCTCACCGAGGCGGTAGAGCGCTGCCCCCAGATTGACCTGGCTCAGCGCCCAGTCGAGCGGTACGCGCTCCCTGCTGTATTCGGTCAGCGCCGCACGATGCGCTTCGATTGCGGCGCGAAAACTGTCCGATGTGGTCTGGCGTTCGCCGATCTCGGACAGCACGATGCCGAGATTGTTCTGCGTCGCCGCCCATTCCAGCGGCAGTTTCTTCAACGACTGTACCTCGAGCGCCGAGCGGAAGGCCGCGACTGCCCGCTCAAGCAGTGCCGTCCCGTTCTCGCGCTGGCCGAGCCGCCAGTAGACCGTGCCCAGATTGCCATAGGTCGACGCCCAGTCGTCGGGGTAGGCGTCATGCGTATAGACGGTCAGCGCCTGCTCATAGGCGGCAGCTGCCTTGTCGAGGTTTTCGCGGCCGGCTTCCCGTTCGCCCAACGTAGCAAGCGTGGCGCCCATATTGTTCTGGGTGGCCGCCCAAAGCAGCGGCAACTTTTCGCGGGTGACATAGGTCAATGCCTGTTCATAGGCTGTCAGGGCCTGGGCGAGATACGCATTGTCGCCGGAGAAGTCCCCTTGTTCCGACAGAGCGTTGGCCTCTGCCGCCTTGTAGTAGAACGCGTCTTCGTCGCTCCATTTGGCAGCCTGCTCGAAGGCCTTGGCGTAATCCTGCGCCGCCTCCTTGAAGTTGAAGGAGATTTCATAAGTCCTGGCACTGCTGGCGAAGACCTTTGCGAATTCCAGCCGCTTTGCCTTCAGCTCGGCCTCGGCCTGGTCGACCGTAGACGAAAGTTCGCCGATGCGGGCCTTGGCCTGCTCGTTGAATTTCTGCGCCGCTTCGAGCGCGCCTTCCTGAACCGCCTGTTCGGCGAGTTTCGATAGCCTGGCAATTTCGGGGTCCGGGTTTTTCAAAGTCTCGCGTTCAGCCAACACGTGTTTCAGCCGTTCGGTCTGGCCACGCAGCAGCTTGTCGAGCTCAGCCGGATCCTTGGGTATGTCGACCCCGAGCGCCTTCAGCATGGCGTAGAGCCCATCCATCGGCACCTTGCCGTCACGCGCTATGGTTTCGATCTGGCGGCGCTCCGGATCGGGTAGCGTCGAGATAGTCAGCAGGAGCTGGCGCCGCTCCCTTAGGATTTCCCCCTCGTCGCCTTTCGGCGCCTCGGCGGGGGTACCGAAATAGAGCAGCCGGCGCAGGCTCTCATTGACCCAGGGCCGCTGCTGGCCGTTGGTCTTGAGATAGACCTCCTCGCCGATCATGCGCAAAACGGTGCCGAATTCCTCGCCGCCCATCGTGTCGATGTGGCGCAGGATCGCTGCCGCATAGGGGCTGTTGCCATCGGCCGGACCGTCCAGCGCAACCTTGCCGGGCTCGGCGGCAAAGGCGATGACCTGGCCGAGGCTGTCGTCGACCGAGCCCTTGGCGTCGGCGCCGCCCTTCAGGGAAACCACGCCGCGCGTTTCCCCGAGACCGCCGGCGCCAATCGGCTTGCCTTCGTCGCCCGGCGCCAGCTTCAGGAGCGTGCCCGGCGGGAACGGATCGTTGCGGCAGGCGTCCAGCAGAACGATGGTGACCGGCACCTTGGCCTTCAGTTCGGCGACGATGGACGACAGCGGCACCAGCTTTTCGCCGGCATTGTCGAGCGCCGAGATATCGGCATCGACAGGGACTAGATAATTCTCGCCGCCGGCTTCGATGCCGTGGCCGGAATAGTAGATGATGGCGACATCGGCGCCCTCGGCATCGTCGACGAAGCCTTCGAGATCGCGCCGCAATTTGCGTGCGTCGCGATTGGTGGCGACATTTGTCTCGAAGCCGAGCTTGTCGAACATCTCCTCGATGGCGCGGGCGTCGTTTTCCGGATTGGGCAGTTTGCCGACATGCTGGTAGTCGGACTGACCGATGATGAGCGCGACGCCTTTCAGCGCCTTCGGCTCTTCAGCCAAAGCGGGGCCAAACGCGCATAGGCACAGCGCCAGTGCCGCAGCGATTGCCGCGCACATGCGCCCTGTCGCACCTGCCGTTCGCCCAAAGAGCATTCTCTACCCCAAAACCCAACGCTATCTTCCGCAGGCGAGATGGCATCATGATGGCCGGCTGATGGCAAGTCCTTGGGCGAGCTGTGTTCTTGTGGTGGATATGCGTACGAGGCGGCTGGCTTTCAGCGTGCGAGCGGTAGTGTTCAGCATGCCGGATACGGCCAGTCCGGCCTGTTCATGAGTTGACAGGTCCGGACTTGTTGAGCAGTCGTCCGGCCCCGTAGAGCCTCTTTCTCTCAATGTTTCCGGGCGAGGGGGCCACGGTTGGATGCGCGGGATTGGCACTTTTGCGTCAGCCGGCTTTTTTGGTCCGCAACGAGACCCCGACTTCGCGACTGCATCTTTTAAATCAAAGGGAATGAACTGGTGCTGCGAGAGAGGATTGAACTCTCGACCTCTCCCTTACCAAGGGAGTGCTCTACCACTGAGCTACCGCAGCCGCTGATGGCGGGGCTTCTGCCATATAGAACCGGCAAGCGCAAGGCGTCTGTGAACGGCTTTGCCAGACAAGTTTCGCTGACACGGCGGCGCCACAATGCTAGCTATCCCTTGAACGGCAGGCCCTGCCAGTCGCGGGCGGGACGGAACGATGGACGAGAAGACAATTCCACCGAAAAAGGCTGATCCGGAAAAAAAGGACGGGACTGACCGCAAGGACCGTCTGGCCGAGCAGCTGCGCGCCAATCTCATGAAGCGCAAGACGCAAGCGCGTTCGCGGCGCACCGGTGACGCTGACCAGCGCCCGGAAGGCCTGGCGGCTGCTGAAAAAATGCACAAGGACTGACCGATATCGGCCACACTGGCCGGCCAACTTGGCCAACGGGCTCAGGAATCTTGAACCAAGCCGGCCAATGGTCTAGACGGGCCGATACGCAAACTGACGAAAACCGGCCTTTCGGGCCGAGGGGACATTCTCTCATGGATCGCATCAGAATTGTCGGCGGCAACAAGCTCGCCGGAAGCATTCCGATTTCGGGCGCGAAAAACGCTGCTTTGCCGCTGATGATCGCCTCGCTGCTCACCGACGACACGCTGACGCTGGAAAACGTGCCGCATCTGGCCGATGTCGAGCAGCTGATCCGCATTCTCGGCAATCACGGCGTCGACTATTCGGTCAACGGCCGCCGCGAGAAGCAGAATGAGGGCTATTCGCGCACCATCAATTTCTCGGCCCGCAACATCGTCGACACGACCGCGCCTTACGAGCTGGTGTCGAAGATGCGGGCGTCGTTCTGGGTGATCGGCCCGCTGCTGGCCCGCATGGGCGAGGCGAAAGTGTCGCTGCCGGGCGGTTGCGCCATCGGCACGCGCCCGGTCGACCTGTTCCTCGAGGGCTTGCAGGCGCTGGGCGCCGACATCGATGTCGACACCGGCTATGTGCTGGCAAAGACCAGGAATGGCCGCCTTGTCGGCAATCGCTATGTGTTCCCGAAAGTCTCCGTCGGCGCCACCCATGTGCTGATGATGGCGGCGGCGCTCGCCAAGGGCGAGACGGTGCTGGAAAACGCCGCCTGCGAGCCCGAAATCGTCAACCTCGCCGAATGCCTCAACGCCATGGGCGCAAAAATTTCCGGCGCCGGCACTCCAACCATCACCATCGATGGCGTCGAATCGCTGTCGGGCGCGCGCGTGCGCGTCATCCCCGACCGCATCGAGACCGGCACCTATGCCATGGCGGTGGCCATGACCGGCGGTGATGTCGTGCTCGAAGGCGCCCGCCCCGAGCTGCTGCAGACCGCGTTGGATGTGATCGCCCAGACCGGTACCGAGATCACGCCGACCAACTCCGGCATTCGCGTTAAGCGCAACGGCGCCGGCATTTCGCCGGTCGACGTCACGACGGCGCCCTTTCCGGCCTTCCCGACCGATCTGCAGGCGCAGTTCATGGGCCTGATGACCATGGCCAAGGGCAAGTCGCGCATCACCGAGACCATCTTCGAAAACCGCTTCATGCATGTGCAGGAACTGGCCCGGCTCGGCGCCCACATCACGCTGTCCGGCCAAACGGCGATCGTCGACGGCGTCGCCAAGCTGAAGGGCGCACCCGTCATGGCGACCGATCTGCGCGCCTCGGTGTCGCTGGTCATCGCCGGTCTGGCGGCCGAAGGCGAAACGACGGTCAACCGCGTCTACCACCTCGACCGCGGTTTTGAGCGGCTGGAAGAAAAGCTCTCCAATTGCGGCGCGGTGATCGAGCGGATTTCGGCTTGACCGCACGGCAGTTGCTTCAGACAGACAGGCGTCTGGTGCTGCCTTCATTCACCGCCAACACTTCAAACCCGAGGCGCTAGCCTCGGGTTGAATTTGTGTCGCGGTTGCACGGACCGGAAAGACCGCCTAACAGAAGGCTGAAACCAACTTTCAGGTGTGCATTCGGCATGGCAGCCCTCAAACTCATTGCGCTCGACGATCAGGATCTGAGCATCGTCTCGGCTCACGTCCAGGACGCCGTGATGAAGGTCTCGGATCTCGAATACCTGCCTTCGGCCAAGCGTTTCATATTGACCATGAACCGCTTCGTCTGGGAGGCGAAGTCCGGGCTGTTCAGCCAGCACAATGAGCGGCGCCAGGCGGTGTTGCATTTCGACCGCGTGCTAGGCGCCAAGACCAGCGGCATTGCCCGCGATTGGCCGGCCGAGGTGCTGTCGCTTCTGGCAATCAGCTTTATCGAAATCAGCAAGCCGGCCGGCATCGTCGAATTGGTCTTTTCCGGCGGCGGCGCGATCATGCTCGACGTCGAATGCATCGAGGCGCGGCTTGCCGACATAGGCGGCGCCTGGGAAGCGACCTCGCGTCCGGTGCACAGGGTGTAGAGCATGATCCCAAAAAGTGGGTGCCGGTTTTTGTTGGACAAAACGGGAATCGTTTGTCCAGAGATCATGCTCCAACAAAGGGTTAGATCGTGATGAGATTTCAACCAAGTCTCATCACGATCTAGACGCAGCCGATGGCCATTACGCTTATCCAGTCCGATGCCGGTTTCGAGCAGCGTTTCGCCGCCTTCCTGACCACCAAGCGGGAAGTATCGGAGGACGTCGACACTGCCGTGCGCGCCATCATTGCGCGGGTTCGTGCCGAGGGCGACGCTGCCCTGGTCGACTACACGCTGAAATTCGACAAGGCCGACCTCAATAGCCTCGGCATCGCCGTGTCGAAGGACGACATCGCGCAGGCCTACAAAGACGCCGATCCGCAGACGGTCGAGGCGCTGAAATTTGCCCGTGACCGCATCCGATCCCATCACGAGCGACAAATGCCCAAGGACGATCGCTATACCGATGCCGCCGGGGTCGAGTTGGGTTCGCGCTGGACGGCGATCGAGGCGGTCGGGCTCTATGTGCCGGGCGGCACGGCAAGCTATCCAAGCTCGGTGCTGATGAACGCCGTGCCGGCCAGGGTGGCGGGCGTCGAGCGCATCGTCATCGTCGTGCCGGCGCCGGGCGGCATCATCAATCCGCTGGTGCTGGTGGCCGCCGATATATCAGGCGTTTCGGAGATCTACCGCGTCGGCGGCGCGCAGGCGATCGCCGCCCTTGCCTATGGCACCGAAACGATCCGGCCGGTCGCCAAGATCGTCGGGCCCGGCAATGCCTATGTCGCCGCCGCCAAGCGCCAGGTGTTCGGCACGGTCGGCATCGACATGATCGCCGGACCGTCTGAAGTGCTGGTGGTGGCCGACGGCAGCAACGATCCCGACTGGATCGCCGCCGATCTTCTCGCTCAGGCCGAGCACGACGTGTCGGCGCAATCGATCCTGATCACCAACGATCCTGCGTTCGGAAAAGCAGTCGAACAGGCGGTCGAGCGCCAATTGCTGAGCCTGCCGCGCGCCGAGACGGCGGCTGCCAGCTGGCGCGATTTCGGCGCGGTGATCCTGGTGGAGACCATCGAAGCCGCGCTGCCGCTGGTCGACCGCATCGCCGCCGAACATGTGGAACTCGCCATCGACGATGCCGAGGGCTTCCTGGCCAGGATGCGCAATGCGGGTGCTGTGTTTCTGGGAAGCCATACGCCCGAAGTCATCGGCGACTATGTCGGCGGCTCCAACCACGTGCTGCCGACGGCGCGTTCGGCGCGCTTCTCTTCGGGCCTGTCGGTGCTCGATTTCGTCAAGCGCACCTCGATCCTGAAGCTCGGGCCGGAGCAGCTGAGAGCACTTGCGCCGGCGGCGATTGCGCTGGCCAAGGCGGAAGGCCTCGACGCGCATGGCCGCTCCGTCGCCATCCGGCTGAACATGTAGGCGACGATGGCGGACGGCGATCAAACCCGCGCAAGGCTGATCGATGTCGAGCTCGACGAGTCGATCGGCCGTTCGACGCCCGATGTCGAACATGAGCGCGCGGTGGCGATCTTCGACCTGATCGAAGAAAACAGCTTTCAGCCGGTCAATGATGACGGCGCCGGGCCCTATCGGCTGAAGCTCTCGCTGGCCGAATCCCGGCTGGTGTTTGCGGTCGCCCGAGAGGATGGTGCTGATGTCGTCACCCATATCCTGTCGCTGACGCCGCTCAGGCGCATCGTCAAGGACTACTACCTGATCTGCGAAAGCTATTACGACGCCATCCGCTCCTCGACGCCAAGCCATATCGAGGCGATCGACATGGGCCGGCGCGGCCTGCACAATGAAGGCTCGCAGACGTTGATGGACCGGCTGGCCGGCAAGATCGACATCGACTTCGACACGGCGCGGCGGCTGTTCACGCTGGTCTGCGTGCTGCACTGGCGGGGTTAGACCTGACTGGGGCGCCCCGCTCGATCCTGTTCTTGTGCGGCATGAACGCCGTGCGCTCACCGATGGCCGAGCAGCTGGCGCGGCGCATGCTGCCGCCGGCCACTTTCGTCGCCTCTGCCGGCGTGCACAGGGGCGAGCGCGATCCGTTCGTCGACGCGGTGCTGGCCGAAGAGGGCCTGACGCTGGGCGAGCGCCAGCCGCGCTCGATGGACGATCTCGAGGACGATTATTTCGACCTGATCGTCACCCTGGCGCCCGAAGCCCACCACGCCGCGCTCGAGCTCACCCGCTCGCTTGCCGTCGACGTCGAATACTGGCCGATGCCGGATCCGACCGATGTCGGCGGCAGGCGCGAGCAGATCATGGCCAGCTATCGCGACGTGAGAGAACGGCTGAAAGCGCGCATCAGCCGACGTTTTCTGCTTCCGGAGGTAAAAAACGCGGCGGATTGATGCATGTCGCTCAAAAGCGGTCCCGGTTTTGAGATAACGACATGCATAAACGAAAGCTTGGAGCGCGTCGCTTATGACGCGATCTAAGCGTGTTCACAAGCGCACGATTATCATATAGGTTCCGCCGAAATTCCGGCCTGGGCGCTCCAGGGCGCCGGAACTGCAATCCAAGCAAAGGTATCGAATGCCGAAGGAAGAAGTCCTCGAGTTTCCGGGTGTCGTGACGGAATTGTTGCCCAACGCGATGTTCCGGGTGAAGCTCGAAAACGAACACGAGATCATCGCCCATACGGCCGGCCGCATGCGCAAGAACCGCATCCGTGTGCTGACCGGCGACAAGGTCCTGGTCGAGATGACGCCCTATGACCTGACCAAGGGCCGCATCACCTACCGTTTCAAGTAACAGTCCGGCGCGAACCGCGATGAGCATCCTGCAGAAGCTCGTGCTTGCCTCTGGTTCGCCGCGCCGGATCGAACTGTTGCAACAGGCCGGCATCGAGCCGGGCCGCGTGCTGCCGGCCGATGTCGACGAGACGCCGCTGCGCGCCGAACATCCGCGCTCGCTGGCCAAGCGGCTGTCGAAGGAAAAGGCGGAGAAGGCGCTGGCGTCGCTGAAAAGCGAGGAAGACTATGCGCCAAGCTTCGTGCTGGCCGCCGATACGGTGGTCGCGGTCGGACGCCGCATCCTGCCCAAGGCCGAGACTCTGGACGACGCCGCCAATTGCCTTGGACTGCTTTCGGGCCGTTCGCACCGGGTCTATTCCGGCATCTGCCTGATCACGCCGGGCGGCAAACTGCGCCAAAGGCTGGTTGAATCCAGGGTTCGCTTCAAGCGGCTGCCGCGCGAGGAGATCGACGCCTATGTAGCCTCCGGCGAATGGCGCGGCAAGGCCGGCGGCTATGCCGTCCAGGGTCTCGCCGGTTCGTTCGTCGTCAAGCTGGTCGGCTCCTACACCAACATTGTCGGCCTGCCGCTCTACGAGACGGTGGCGCTGCTTTCGGGCGAAGGCTTCAAGGTCCACACCAGCTGGCATACCGCGCGGCCATGAGCCTGGACGATAAGGTCACACCACTGCGCCCGAAGCGCCCCTGCCCCGAATGCGGCAAGCCGTCGGCGCGCGAGACCTATCCGTTCTGCTCGAAGCGCTGCAAGGACATCGACCTCAACCGCTGGCTGAAGGGCGCCTATGTCATCACCGCGCGGGATGACGAGGACGAGAGCGACGAGCCGAAGTAGGGTTTGGGGGGTGCCGGCCGCGCAATTCCACTTCGCCGACCTTACGCAATTGCTGCTTTGCCGGCGTCGGTATTGTCTGCGACAATTGCCCCGGAAAATCAGCGCTTAGGCGCTGGACAGGCCGGATTCCCGTGCTATAACCCACGCGCTTTCAAGGGGTGCCCCACGGCGCTTTCCTGAAATCCGGTCAGGCGATGTCTCGTTTGCCGGCGAGGCCCAGATAGCTCAGTTGGTAGAGCAGCGGACTGAAAATCCGCGTGTCGGTGGTTCGAATCCGCCTCTGGGCACCATCCCCTCTTCTCCCGACACTCCGTTTAGCCGAACCGTCTACGCTGCAGCTTCTGCAAGCGACTGGAATTATTGATCTTTTGCTGTCGCATTGCGCAATTAGGCGTGACAGAGAGCGCTTCGGGCGCATTTGATCCAACGAGGCGGGGGGATGGTATTTCCGTTGGTATTCGACATCCTGATGGTATCGAAACAGCCAAGGGAGACCTGACGAATGGCCCTATCCGACGTGAAATGTCGAAACGCCCGCCCTGCTTCCAAACTCGCGAAATTGTCTGACGGGGGCGGGCTGCAGCTATGGGTACAGCCCACGGGCTCTCGCCTCTGGCGGCTCGCCTACCGCTTTGACGGCAAGCAGAAACTGCTCGCGCTGGGCAGCTATCCCCTTATCTCTCTCGCCGAGGCACGGGAGGCGCGCGATGATGCTAAAAGGCTCCTGCTAGCTGGCGTCGACCCTGGAAAGGAACGCAGCTTGCGGAAGGCCGATTCGGCAAAGGACTCCTTTCGCTCAATCGCGGACGAATATGTTGACAAGTTGAAGAAGGAGGGACGTGCCGACCGGACGATCAGCAAGGTCAAATGGCTGCTCGACTTTGCCTATCCGATAATCGGCGACAAGTGCATTCGGGAGATCGAGCCGGCCAGCATCCTTACCGCCCTCCGTCGCGTGGAGGTTCGCGGTCGGTATGAGTCGGCCAGGCGACTGCGCTCCACCATCGGCAGCGTGTTTCGATACGCGATCGCGACCGCACGCGCCGAGACAGATCCGACCTTCGCCCTCAGAGGCGCACTCATCAGTCCGAAGGTAACGTCTCGCGCCGCGATTACCGATCCGAAGGCCTTGGGCGGTTTGCTGAGGGCGATCCATGCATTTGACGGACAGCCTACAACCCGAGCCGGTCTGAAGCTGATAGCGCTGCTGTTTCCCCGCCCAGGCGAGCTTCGCGCCGCTGAATGGGAAGAGTTCGATTTTGAAAGCTCGGTGTGGACGATCCCTGAAGCACGCATGAAAATGCGACGGCCGCACCGCATACCCCTATCAAAGCAAGCGATTAGCGTCCTGACTTCACTGAGAGAAATCTCTGGTGATGGATCGCTGCTGTTTCCTAGTGTTCGATCGGCTTCGCGTCCGATTTCCGACAATACCCTTAACGCCGCACTGCGTCGTATGGGTTACAGCAAGGAAGAAGCTACCGCGCATGGTTTTCGAGCAACGGCATCAACTCTGCTGAACGAATGCGGCAAGTGGCATCCGGACGCGATAGAGCGGCAGCTGGCCCACATTGAGAACAACGACGTTCGGCGCGCCTACGCCCGGGCAGAGCACTGGGACGAGCGCGTCGAGATGATGCAGTGGTGGGCCGATTATCTGGATGAACTCAAGAGCAAAAACCTGCGGGTGATCTCAATCGAGGGACGCCGCAAGCCTGCTGTCCACACACCAACGCGACCATCCACTTTGAACCCAACAGCGGCCGTTCATCAAACGCCGATACAAATCTCCAACCGCCGGAAATCATACTGACCGTCGAAAAACGCCACAACTCGACGCCAAATCGTAGGCCCGCATTGTCAGATTTTCCGGAGAGAAAGTTGACCGCGTTCGGCGGGAAGCTGCCGTTCTGCAGCCGACCCATTTCCGTCATTCAAGCTGCCGATGGCCGGTTCCGAAACCGGCCATCTACCCGGCCCGGGGCCGCGCGCTATTAGAGCGAGAATCCCGTGGGCAGTGTGCGGTCCGTCCGTTTCGCCGGCATTAGTCCGTGGATCCGCTATCCCCGCCCGACTTTAACCTCCACAACCTTCCTCTCCATAGATCCGGGACAAGCCCTTGATGCGCGTCGCGATCGCGTCGACGAGGCGACCAACGATCTCATGGATGATCCCCTCCTGGCGAAGCTCTTGGGCGCACTCCGATGCCATATCGGGCATCACCGCGAGCTGATGGCGGATCGTCCGCACCGTGTACTCGCCGCCAACCTTTGCTGAGGACGCACAGCGCCCCCAGTGGCGCGGCATGATCTCCTCGATGGGATAGACTCTGTCGATCTTCATCGCCAGTTTAAGGTCGCGCATCTCAGATTGGATCTCTCCCCCGAGGTGCGGCAGAATGGAGGAGATGTCGTAGAGCGGAGCTAGGCGGGCCTCGCCCTGGGCTCCGAGCAGCATCGAGTAGTTCTTTGCATGCGCGTCCGTGCCGGCGATGATCCAGTTGAAGACGTTCGCGGCCATGAAGATCTGACGGTCTTGGACGGGGTCGAGGGAGGCCGACAGCACCTTTCTGGAGATCGTCGTGATACCTGGCCCACCCTGGTTCTCGTACTTGAGCGTCGGCATCACCGACAGGGCCTGGCACATGTCCTCCTGATGGATGCGGATGGTCTTGCCCTCGTTGTTGCGGCGGTCGTAGCGCTCGATAACGATTGCCTTTTCGCCTGCGAAGTCGAGAACCTGGCTATGTGCAGCGTCCATGCCGAGCTTGGATGCAAGCTGCAGGCAGAAATGCTCGTTCTCGGTATGCCCGTGCAAGTGCGGCAAAGGCGGCTTGAAGATGTGTGTCGTGGGCGTGTCGCCTAGAGGGATCCCCCAGCGATTGCTGCCCTTATCGAAATGGAACGCCGTCTTTGCCTGCGCACCAGCGAGACTGAACTGACCAGGATCGCCGATGCGCCGGGTCGCTGCACCATCCTTGCGCAGATCGCGCAGGCGGTCGCCGATCTGCGCCTCGGTGAGCAACTCCACGTTCTCGCCGCGGGAAATCTGGTCGCCACGCGAAAGGAACTGGACGGCGCCGGCGCAGTCGCGGCCGACATTCTTGAGCAGGGCAAACGGGTTTCGGGCGGAGACCTGGAACCTCTGCGCCCATCTGGCGAGGGTCTGCTCATTATCCGGCAGTAGGCCCCAGAGGAATGCCTCGACGACCTTGCCCTCGTAGGTCCTGGTGATCGTCGGCATGGACAGGGAGAGCGGGATCGCCACCCGGCCTTCCATCCATGCCTCGTGATAGGAGAACGAAAGCTTGCCGCCCTGCAGGTGGTGGAGCCCCCCAACCGGTCTGCCAGCGATATAGACGTCGAGGGTGTCGATCGGGTTCATCATGATCATCGTCATCTAGAGCTTGTAGGGAATCTCGTCGTCGTCATCGTCGACATGCCGTTCATCGGCATTATGATGATGATCAGCCGACGTCGGCGCCGGCGGGATCTGAAAGTCCATCTCCACACCAAGCGTGGTCAGCGCCAGCAGCACGTTGCCGATCTCGGCGCTGGGCTTGCCGTTCTCGATCCACGACACCCACGTCTGCGTCGTGGTGATCATTTTGGCCAAGGCAGCCTGTGACAGGCCGCGCCGGGTGCGGGCCTCCTTGATCAGGATTCCAATGTCGCGAGCTGTTCTGATCTTCATGGCGTATACGATTTCTGTATGAGCTAGCCTGATATACGCGCGTATATGACGGGTGTCAATATACGCTACTATATCAATTTAACGCTATATAGGTTCAAATATCGGCAACCTTCATATACCATCATTGCGCCACGCAACAATGTGCGATCGACCTTTCGCCACGGTACCATCGAGAATGACCGCTGGTCGAGAACTCAACAACTTGTCGGGGCCGGGACCGGTCTGGTCCGCTATTCAATTACTGTTGGCGAGAAGCTGTCATTCAGCATCCGGTCTGGCGGCATCGTGACAAGATCGATTTTTGTCCGAAGAGAACGAGGCCGGCCGCAAGAAAAAGCCACGGCTTTTATGCACTTATTGTCTAGCAGGCTTAGTTGTTCCCCTGAAACTTGAATCTCCCTCAGACTCAGTGTCTTCTCAAGGTAGCCGCTAGGAATTAGACATGCCTTCAGGCTCGTTCAACACCGCGTGTGGCAATGGATTGTCGCGTGCTTTCCGACGCCGGCGCACCTCGATGTACAGGAGCGCAATCATCGCTTCCTTGAAGAGGCGCTCGAACTCGCTCAGGCGAATTCCTGCACAAAGGAGGAGGCACTCGAACTGGTGGAGTACGGACCGGCGGCAACGCGGTCAGGATCAAGAACCTAGCGTGCTCCAAAACGACACCAAGCGCTAACCGTTGTCCAGTGTGGAAGATGATTGCCTTCGTGGTTTCTCCGACGCGCCGGCGCCCGGCAGACCTTCCTTTCTGGCCTTAGCAAACGCCCGGTCGCCTTCCAGGAACCCGACCAGCATAAAGGGGATCAGTTCCGCCACCGTTTCGGACTCGCCATAGGTCTCACGGTAAAGTGCGGCATAGTCGTTGAGTGCTTGGCTCAAGTCGGCGCCAACGGTGATGGTGATCTTCGAAGGTGTCCGGTCCGGAAGCTTTCCGAGTTTCAGGTTAGCCATGAAGTCCTCCTGTTCACCCCGTGGATGGCCGCAACACGAGGTCCTTGTGCACGATGACGCGCAACGGCCAACCAGGGCGCACGGTGATCGTGGGTTGGACGTTCAGGTTCTTTTCAGTGATCCGTTGGCCCGCTTGACTGACGTTCTGCTGGGTGGATTCACGAATTGCCTTGACCAAGTCGCTTTCATTTTCCCCAAAGCTCAACTCGGTACCAACCCCCAGCAATGTGGCTACCGCGACGCCCTTGATCAACTGCCAAGTATGGAAATCCACCTTGTCCTCGAGCCCGGCATAGCCGGCCGCGTCGGTCACGGGCAGATTGTCGATTTCGGTAGAGGAGCCGTCCGGCATCACGATGCGTTGCCACACCAACAGAGCGCGCCTTTGCCCAAAGGCTACAACGCTGTCGTAGGTGCCGATCAGCCGTGAGCCCTGCGGGATGAGCAGGATGCTGCCGGTGACGCTGTCGTGCACATTCTCGGTGATCTGGGCGACGACAAGGCCGGGCAGATCGGAATTGATGCCGGTGATCAGGCTTGCAGCGATCACGCTACCGGCCATGATCTGATAGGGCGAAGCCGGCGTCTGCAGTGCATGCGGGTTGTAGATCCCGCCGGTGTTCCGTTGATCGATGAAATCGAGCTTGCGCTGTTGATTGTTCTGGTCGCCCTCGGCCGGCGCGAAGGAAGCTCGCTGGCCTTCGGTATCTGGCTGCGGAGACGCCGTCTCGAAAGGCGAACGTCCGCCCTGCCCATTGCCAAAAGCTTCCGTCTGCTGGGGCCGGTTTTCGATACGGAAGAGGACTTGCGACTCGCGCGCCTCAATCGCTTGTTGTGCAAGCCGCTGCGCCTCGGCGGAAACGTCTTGCCCAGGTGCGATGCCAAGCTGGCGCTGGTGCTCGAGAATAGGACGGCCGAGATCCCCGGGCAGCGGCGGTCCAAGCACCGGAGCCTTCGGCTTGCTCCCGGAATAGTCCTTGGGCAGCGATTCAAGTCCCTCGGCGGTCGGGTTGCGGTCGGTGCTGTAAAGCTCTTCAGCCTGCTGCTTCAGGCGCAGTGCCGGCCCCTGCAGCGCCATCATCGTGACGCCAAAGATGGTGGCGGAGCCAACAGCTGCGATCGCGACGATTATGCCGCGCTTGAAGCGCACGGCCCGGCGCGGTGAGGCCCGCAGCTGCAGCTGTTCGGGATCGAGTTTGGGCGGAACATTGGGGCGGGACGTGTCGGTCATGAGCCTCCCCTCACCTGCCAAAACGCGAAAAGAGCGATATCCGCCGCGGCAGTTGCCGTCCGTCGGTCCTGGTGATGCGCACCACCTGCTGCTGCTTGGCGCCGAGACGGAGTTCAGCCGCGGCAAAGAGGCGCTCGACGATGTAGTAGTTGCCGTGCATCCGATAGTTGACGAGCTGGTTGTCCCCGTCAGCACCGACGATGAAGAGCGGTGGCGCCTCGCCCTGATCAATGCGCTTCGGGAACTCTATGTAGACCTTGCTGCCATCATCGAAGGCGCGCGTCGGTCTCCACGGCGGCGTGTCGCCGGTGATCGAATAGCGGAAGCGGATGTTTTCGAGTGCTACGTTCGAGGCCGCGGGCATTTCAGCCTCTGCCTGAGCGTTGCGCCGCCGAAGCGCCACGAGTTGGTCTTCGCTGTAAATCCAGGAGAGCGCCGCCATGGCAGTTTTCTCAGTGCTTTGAAGCTGCAGGTGATAGGATCGCCTGTCCGTCGTGATGACCAGATTGGTGGCAAGCCCCGGCGCGAATGGCTTCACCAGCACATGAGTGCGCTGGTCATCGCCTGAGCCACTAACGGTGTCACCGATCACCCAACGGACCGTATCGCCGGCTGAGACCGAGGTCAGCTTCTCGCCCCGCTGCAATGAGATATCGGTGACGCGCTCCGGCGCGGCGTAGAGCTGGTAGAGCGCGCCGTCGGCAAAGGGGTAAACCTGCACCGCATTGACATAGCCAAACTTGGTGGGTTGTTGCGTCGCCGCCTTGTTGGCATCGGCGACCTGTTCTTCCGGCGAGCGCTTATCTGGGGCGGGCTTGCCGGGTGCGGGCATCAACTGACCAGGCAACGGTAACGGTTTCGGCACTTCCACGACCTTGACCGGCTTCTCCGGCGCCTTCTCGATCGCGGCTGGTTTGAAGTCCTCGTGGTCATAGGAAATCTGAGGCGGCGGCACTGGTTTCGAGGCACAGGCCGAAAGAACCGCAGCAGACGCCGACAGGATCAAGGCAGCACGAAGCAATGGGGCTCTATTTGTCATTGGCGGGCTCCTTAGGGGAAACGGGGGTTGGCGCGGCGCTGTCGAGCTCGCGCGACCAGTCGATGGCGTTGATGAAGACGCCGAGCGGGTTCTTGCGCAGCTGCTCGGTTGTCCTAGGCGGGCGGATGAGGATGGTGAGGATCCCGATCCAGCGCGTCGTGCTGGCGAGGCTGCCGCGCTCGAACACCTGCTCGGTCCATTTGACCTGGAACGAGCTGTCGGAAGCCCTGACCACGCTGGTCACCTGCACTGACACGCTGCGCGTGCCGATTTGGCCGAAAGGGTCGTTCGCCTTGGCATATTCGTTGAGGAAGAGCGCCGCTCGGTCGGTGGCAAAGTCGTAGGCCGACAGCCAATTCTGCCGCACCAGAACCGCATCGGTGGAAACCGAACGGACATTCTGGATGAAGCGGCTGAGATGCCAGGCGATCTGGGCATCGTCGGGCTGGTAGTTTTGGACTGCCGGCGCGACCGCGTGCGCCTCGCCAAAGCGGTCGACCTCGACGACATAAGGCACGACGCGGCCCTGCATCGACTGCCACAGAAGCCCACCGGAAAGCCCCGTCGTCAGAGCCAGGCAGCCAAAGGCCATGAAGCGCCAGTTCTTGGCCTGGACGCGCGCCGTGCCGATGCGCTCATCCCAGAGTTGGCTGGCCTTCTGGTAGGGTGTTACGGGTTCGGGCGTCTTTCCATAACGCTGAACGGGTCGCTTGAAGAGCATCTAGTCTTCCTTGTCATTGAGGGAGGGATTGGCGCCGCTTCCGCCCCGATCTCCATCGCGCACCGCCTGCGTGGCAGCATTGCGATGGGCGCGTGCGGTCTGTTCGGAACGCAGACGCCTTGCCCAGACCGGCGCGGGGTCAGAGGCTGCAGCGGGCGAGGTTCCTGTCTTTGACGCGGTCGGCATGCCGCCGGTCGCGGTCCAGCCGGCATCGCGACCGGCGTCGGCACTACGGCGGAATGGTTCTGCTGCGGATCGCATTCCCCGCATCGCGGCGCCGCTAGCGGCACTCGCAACCCCATGCAGCCCAGCAGCTACCCCGGACAGCCCGGACTCGGGCGATGTCGCGCGCCCCGTCTGCCAAGCGACGGTGGCAGCGGACCCCATGGCGGCGCCGGCACGGACTGCGGCGAGGCCGCCGCCTGTTGCCATGCGCGCGCCGGCAAACGCAGCGCCTCCGGCAACGAGCGTTGATCCAGCTGCGGCCGCCGTTGTTCCAAGTGCCGCGCCGGCGCCAAGCTGCGGCGCGCCGGAAACAAGACCCGAGGCAATCCCGGGGCCGAAAATGCCGAGCCCAAGCAGCGCCAGCGCACCCAGCACCTGAGACATGGCCGCCGCCAGGTCCGGCTCCTGGCCCTGCAGGGCGGAAGCGAACTCGCCAAAGAGCGTGGAGCCGATGCCGACGATGACGGCAAGCACCATCACCTTGATGCCCGACGAAATCACATTGCCGAGCACGCGCTCGGCCAGAAACGCCGAACGGTTCCAGAGCGCGAAGGGCACCAGGACGAAGCCGGCCAGCGTGGTGAGCTTGAACTCGAGGATGGTGATGAAGAGCTGGATGGAAAGAATGAAGAAGGCGATGAGGACCAGGAACCAGGCCAGAAGCAGCACGAAGATGGTGAGCGCGTTACCGAAGATCTCGGGGAAGCCTACTAGCTGGCTCGCTTGATTGAGGAGCGGCCAGGCGCCCTCGAAGCCGGCCGCGGCAATGCGGCCTGGCCGCAGGAGACTGTCGGCGGACAGGTTGCCGGCCGATGCGTTGATGCCGAGACCGGCAAAGGAGCGGTAAATTATGTCGGCGAGGTTCTTGAAATTGTTCAGGACGAAGGCGAAGGCGCCGACATAGAGCACTTTGCGAACAAGCCGGCCGAGAATGTTGGGCTCGCCGCCGAACGCCCAGACCAAGCCCGCGAGCGTGATGTCAATGCCGATCAGAATGGTGGTGAGAAAGGCGACGTCGCCCGAAAGCAGACCGAACCCACTGTCAATGTAGCGGGTAAAGGTCTCCATGAAGCGATCGATGACTCCGAGGTCGTTCATGTCGCCGCCTTCCTCGTTGTCTTGAAGAACTGCCGCTCAGTTGCCGGGATAAGCCGTGCCGGTGCCCAGGAAACGCTTCGTCGTCTCGCGAGCGGCTTCCTCAGACTGCGCCTTGCGCGCCGCATCCTCGGCTTCGGCCCGGAACTGGGTCGCAAGCAGCGTCTGGATCTGCATCTGCTGCTTGGTCGAAAGCGCGATCAGCTGATTGGTAGCCTGGCTTGCCTCGAGGGCACCTGCCGCGCCCTGACTGCGATTGACGAGATCGGTAAGCAGGTCGCCATCGGCCTGCACGTTCTCGACGATCTGCGACTGCGCGCTCATGGTCTGGCGGAACGCCTGCATGGCGCTCTGCCAGCGCTCGCGCGCGGCGCTCGCGACATCGCTGACCTTGATGGTGGCGTCGTAGCTTTCCGGATATTGCTGGCGCCACTGGTCCTGCAGCTTGTCGAGATCGAAGCTCAGGCCGCTCGCCTGGGTCATCAGACCGTCAATCCGTTGGAGCGAGCCGGTAAGCTGGCCCACGGAAGAGAAATCCAGGCGCTGAAGGTTGCGCGCCATGTTCTGCAGCATGGTCGCCTGGTTCTGAAGCGACTGGATTTGGTTGTTGATCTGCTCCAATGCGCGTGCTGCCGACAGCACATTCTGCGTATAGTTGGACGGGTCAAACACGATGAGCGCATAGGCCGGCTGGACGTAGTCAGCCATCGGTTTGGCAATCAGGGAAACGGTGACCAGGCTAGTAAAAAGGCGGCGTCCGATCATGACGATTGCTCCTTGTTAGGTTGAGGAAATTGCTGGAGAAGCTCGGCAGCCCAATCCAGGCCGCGCGCACTGAAGAAACGGGCGGCAAAGCTGCCCTGCCCTTCTTCGGAAAGAATATTGTCGATCAGGGTCTGCGCGGCCGGGTCGGAGGCGCCGCAAAGCGCAAGAGCGATCGGGCCTAGCCCGAGCTCGAAGAGGCGATTGCCGCGGCGCGACTGCAGATAGTAGTGGCGCTTCGGCGTGGCGCGGGCGACCAATTCGATCTGTCGCTCATTAAGACCGAAGCGCTCATAGGCTGCCCGTGCCTGCGGCTCCACCGCACGATCATTGGGGAGAAAAATGCGCTGCGGGCAGCTCTCGATGATTGCGGGTGCGATAGAAGAGCCGGCGATGTCGGCAAGCGACTGCGTCGCGAAGATGACGGAGACGTTTTTCTTACGCAGCACCTTAAGCCATTCGCGGATGCGGGCGGCAAAGAGCGGGTTGTCGAGATAGACCCAGGCCTCGTCGAGCATGAGCAGCGTCGGCCGCCCGTCAAACCGGTCCTCAAGACGATGGAACAGATAGGTGAGCACAGGCAGCACAGCGCCTTGGCTGTGCATCAGCTCCTGGGTTTCGAAACACTGCACATCCGAGATGGCCAGCCGGTCGTCATCGGCATCGAGAAGGCGGCCGAATGGTCCGTCGAGCGTGTAGGGCATCAATGCCGATTTGAGCGCATTGGACTGAAGCAGGACCGACAGGCCAGTCAGCGTGCGTTCCTGCGCCGGCGCGGTGGCGAGGCTGGTGAGCGCCGACCAGATTGCCTCCTTCACCTCCGGGGTGACGGTGACATTCTCGTGGGCAATGAGGCCGGCGATCCATTCGGCCGCCCAGCTCTGTGTGGCCGGGTCGTCGATGTGGCGCAGCGGCTGGAAACCAAGCGCACCATTCGCACCCAACGCATGGTGGTCGCCGCCCATGGCAAGCGCGGCGGCGCGGGCCGAATTGCCTTTGTCGAAGACATAGATTTGCGCGCCAGCGTAGCGCCGGAACTGCAAAGCGATCAGGGCAAGCAGAACCGACTTGCCGGCACCGGTCGGCCCGACAATCAGCATGTGGCCGACATCGCCGATATGGGTCGAAAGCCGAAACGGCGTCGAGCCGCTGGTTTCGGCGAAAAGAAGCGGCGGAGCGTAATCGCCGGTGACCTCGGCAAGGTGCTCGTTCTCCGCTGGACCTGCCCACACGGACGACAGCGGCACGAGATGGGCAAGGTTAAGCGTGTGAACGAGCGGCTGGCGAACGTTGGCGTAGACATGACCCGGCAATGAACCAAGCCACGCTTCGACGGCATTGATGCTTTCGCGAATGGTGGTGAAGCCGAGCCCGTTGACGATCCGCTCGACGGCGCGAAGCTTTTCCGCGGCGGCTTTACGGTTCTGATCCCACACCGTCACCGTTGTGGTGAGATAGCCGAAGCCGACATGATCGCCGCCCAATGCCTGCAGTGCTGCATCGGCATCGAGCGCCTTGTTGTCGGCGTCGCTGTCGACGAGAGGCACCGGTTCGTTGGTCACCACCTCGCGCAGAATAGCCGCGATCGATTTGCGCTTGGCAAACCACTGCCGCCGGAGCCGAGTCAGCGTCTTCGTGGCTTCCGCCTTGTCGAGTGGAATGAAGCGCGTCACCCAGCGATAGGCGAAATCCTGGTTATTGAGCGCATCAAGGATTCCTGGCCGGGTGACGTTCGGAAAGCCGAGAACTGTGAGGGTGCGCAGATGCTGCTCGCCCAGCATCGGCTCTAGGCCGCCGGTCAGCGGCGCGTCAACCAGGACGCCGTCGAGATACATTGGCGTTTCCGGCACGGCGACCGGATGACGGCGTGTCGAGATCGTGCCGTGCAGGTAGGTCAGGGTCTCGGCATCGTCGAGCGCGCGCACCTCGGGCACGAAGCCCGAAAGAAGATCGAGAACGCGGTCAGTCTCGTCTCGGAACCGGGCAAGCTCCTGGCGCCAGTCTCTTTCCCCTCCCAAGTCATGCGAGTCGACGAGAGCACTTTCCGCGCGCGCTTGGCCATCGGGCCCAGGCATGAAGACCAAGGTCAGATGATAGATGCTCTCGAAATGCGCGACCTTGCCCTCGAAGGCCGCGCGCCGTTCCTCATCGATCAGCCATGAGGCAGCATCGGGAAGGGCCGAGCTCGCATAGCCCAGCGCTTCGATGCGCTCGGCCTCGAAGAATAATGCCCAGCCAGAGCCGAGCCTTCTCAGCGCATTGTTTGCCCGCGCGCATATGCCGATGAGTTCGGCCTCCGTCGCGCTTTCAAGGTCGGGGCCACGAAACCGCAATGTCCGTTGGAAGCTGCCATCCTTATTGAGCACGATGCCGGGCGCGACGAGTGCTGCCCAGGGCAGATGGTCGGCAAGCCGGTCGGCTTTGCCGCGGTATTCGGAAAGCTTCAGCATGCAAGCCAGCCCTTTTGACGAAGATGACGGACAAGCACGCTGGCAAAATCCGGATCACGCCGTGCGGCAAAGACCGCGAGCGTGTGGCCGGCGATCCAGAGGATCAGACCGGCAATCCACTGCTGCAGGCCTAGGCCGATGGCCGCGGCCACCGTGCCATTGAGGATCGCCACCGCCCGCGGCGCGCCGCCGAGCAGGATTGGCTCGGTGAGCGCCCGATGGACCAGAACCTCGAAGCCTTCGATATGCTGCTCTCCGGTGCTCATCAGACGACTGCCCCGCCGCCAAAGGAGAAGAAGGAAAGAAAGAAGCTCGAGGCCGCGAAGGCGATCGACAGGCCGAAGACGATCTGGATCAGCCGGCGGAAACCGCCCGCCGTGTCGCCGAAGGCAAGGGTCAGACCGGTGGTGATGATGATGATCACCGCGAGGATCTTGGCGACCGGCCCCTGCACCGATTCCAGAATCTGCTGCAGCGGCTGTTCCCACGGCATGCCGGAGCCGGCAGCGTGGGCCTGGGCCGTGAGAAGAAGCGCGACGGCGGCGAACGAAAGAAAGCGAAGCTTCTTGCGCATGAGGTGACCTTTCAGAGCTGCTGGAGTTGCGGAAGTGTGAGCGGGGTGACGGCGTAATCGCCGCTGCCGTCGAGACCCGTGACCTCGGCGATCGCGTCAACGCGGCGCGCGGGTCCTCTTCCGGCAATAAAGATGACCAAGTCGACGGCATCGGCGATCAGCCGGCGGGGAACGGTGACAACGGCTTCCTGGGCGAGCTGCTCAATACGATAGAGTGCGGAGCGTGCCGAATTGGCGTGAACCGTGGCAATGCCGCCGGGATGTCCGGTGTTCCATGCCTTCAGCATATCGAGCGCTTCCGCGCCTCTGACTTCGCCGACGATGATGCGGTCGGGCCTCAGCCGTAAGGTCGAGCGTACGAGATCGGCGAGTGTGATGGAGCCCCGCCTCGTCCTCATGGCAACGCAGTCCTTGGCCGCGCATTGCAGCTCGCGGGTGTCCTCAATCAGGATCACCCGCTCATCGCATTCGGCGACTTCTGCCAGTAGAGCATTGGTAAGTGTCGTTTTGCCCGACGATGTGCCGCCGGCGACCAGGATGTTGCGCCGCTCGCGCACTGCCTTCCTCAGGGCATCAGCCTGCAGCGGGAGCATGACGCGATCGGCGACGTAGTTGGCCAGCGTGTAGAGTTTTGCCGCCGGTTTGCGGATGGCGAAGCATGGCGCCAGCACGACCGGCGGTAGCAGACCCTCGAAGCGCTCGCCTGATGGCAATTCGGCACTGACAATCGGACTATCTGCATGCGCCTCGGCGCGTACATGGGAGGCGACGAGCCGGATGATGCGTTCCGCCTCGGCAGGATGCATATGCACGCCTGTATCGACCCGGCCTTCTCCCAACCGGTCGAGCCTCAGCGCGCCGTCGGGGTTGACCATCACCTCGATGACGGTCGGATCGGCAAGGGCCTCGGTGATCGCGGCGCCCATGGCTGTGCGCAGCATGGCTCGGCGGCGGTGGTCCGCTGCGGGATGAGAGTTCATCCTTCGCCTCCGTTGCCATTGCCGTAACCAAGCGAGCGCTTCCCGGAGGCTATCTGGCGACCGACCTGCTCGACGAATTTGTCAAAGCGCTCTTGGGCGATCGCCTGTGTCGCCCGATCCGGAATTGGCGTGTGCGCATGAAGCGTGATTGAAAAGCGGATTAAGAGCGCCAGGCTCTCCAGAGTTATTTCGGCGTCGCGCCTGACATGGTCGAGATCGCGGGAAAGACGGTCCAGCCGCTTGCCGTAGCGCTGGTCGAGCTCGTTTTCACCACGCCGTTCGATGAAGGCCTCGACCGCTTTCGCGACGATTGCCGATTTCGTGGTCGACGGGTTGCGGCTGAGGGTTTCCAGCTTCTCGCTCAATTCGGGTTCGAGCAGAAACTGGTGGCGAATGCGATGGGGCTTCATACGTCTCGTTCCGACTGGCCGGCGCTGATGCGCCGGTGCGAACGAACATCGCCGAGATCCGCAAAATCGCTTATGGGCGTTATCTACGCCGAGATACGCCTCAGTTGCGGAAAGCGTTCAGAAGCCGGGGATGATGTCCTTGTCGTCGCCCCTTCCCTCGCTGAGGCCGTAGGCGCTCGCCGCGGTAGAAACCCGGTCCATGACGCGCTTGTCTGCGAGTGCCTCGGCGTCATCGTCCGACAGATTGAAGAGGTCATCCTGATCAGGCTCCCGAGAGACGACGACGTGGTCTTCAGGCAGGCCGGGATGACGCTGCTGTTGCACGCCGCTCCCTTCTTCGATTGCCGCGCCGGCGTGTTCGTCATTGGCAGCGAGACGGCGGTCAACACTGCGGACTTGTCCGCTCCAATCGTCGGGGCGCGACGCAGGACAGTCCGCGTACAGACCGTCGCGCAACACCGGCGCCGGCAGCACCCGTTCGGTGAAATTCGGATCCTGGTAATAGCGCAACTTCTGGGCGCGGATCGGCGGCAACCCCGAAACGAGGATTAATTCGTCAGCTTGCGGCAACTGCATCACTTCGCCAGGCGTCAGCAGCGGGCGAGCAGTCTCCTGGCGACTGACCATGACGTGCGAAAGCCAGGGAGCCAGCCGGTGGCCGGCGTAGTTGCGCATGGACCTGAGTTCCGTCGCTGTACCGAGCGCATCCGATATGCGTTTGGCCGTGCGCTCGTCGTTGGAGGAAAAGGCAATGCGCACATGGCAATTGTCGAGAATGGCGTTGTTCTCGCCATAGGCTTTGGAGATCTGGTTCAAGGATTGCGCGATCAGATAGGCGCGGATGCCGTAACCCGCCATGAAGGCCAGCGCGGTCTCGAAGAAGTCGAGGCGACCAAGAGCCGGAAATTCGTCTAGCATCATGAGCAGTTGGTACTTGCGGCTTTTCTTCGGGTCACCTTCCAGCCGCTCCGTCAGTCGCCTGCCGATCTGATTGAGCACCAGTCGCACCAGTGGCTTGGTGCGCGAGATATCCGATGGCGGCACCACCAGATAGAGCGACATCGGTCGTTCCGCATCCATGAGGTCGGCGATGCGCCAGTCGCAGGCCGATGTTGCCGAGGCAACCGTCGGATCACGATAGAGCCCGAGAAACGACATGGCGGTCGAGAGAACGCCAGAACGCTCGTTCTCTGACTTGTTCAGCACCTCGCGAGCCGCCGAAGCCACGACGGGATGGACCCGAGGTGTGTCGGCCGTGCCGAGGTGGTTGGTGGTCATCATCCGCAGCAGTGTCGTGGCAAACGAGCGTTGCGGATCCGACAGGAAAGTGGCGACGCGGGCAAGCGTCTTTTCTTCTTCCGCGTAGAGCACGTGCAAGATGGCCCCGACCAAGAGTGAATGACTAGTCTTCTCCCAATGGTTTCGCCGCTCCAGGGCGCCTTCCGGATCGACGAGAATGTCCGCGATGTTCTGAACGTCGCGGATCTCATCTGAACCCCTGCGCACTTCCAGCAGCGGATTATAGCGCGCCGACCTCGAGTCGGTCGGATTGAACAAGAGGCAGAAAGAGAACTTCGACCGCCAGCCGGAAGTCAGCTGCCAGTTCTCGCCTTTGATGTCGTGAATGACGGCCGAGCCGGTCCAGGAAAGAAGCGTTGGAACGACCAATCCCACGCCCTTGCCCGAACGTGTCGGCGCAAAGGCCATGACATGTTCCGGCCCGTCATGTCGCAGATAGTGATCCTTCAGTTTGCCAAGGAAAACGCCGGCCGGCTCAAACAGGCCTGCCTTCTCGATTTCCCGAGCCGCGGCCCATCGTGAGGAACCGTAGGTGGTGACCAACCCCCTCTGCCGCGCGCGCCAGAGGGAGCCAGCTATTGCGGCCGCACACCCCAGGAATCCGCTGGCTCCGGCAAGCATGCCGGCCTTGTCGAAGACCTCAGGCGCATAGGCGTCGAATTGAAACCACCATTCGAAGAATTTCCACGGCTTGTAGATCGGCCGGGCCGCCGCGGCAAACCATGGCGCGCCAAGCTGCGGCTGATAGTCCAGCATGTGGGCGCACCATTGCGTTGCCGCCCATACGCCAACGATGACGATGGCGAACACAACTACGATCTGGCCGACAAGGAGCTTCGTCGGTGTCACGGGCACAGCCTCCACTGTTTGGTAGCAGATGGAAGCAGCATGACGTGACGTTTCAGAATATGAAGATACCCAATATACGCGCCCGTGCGATGGTGAACGTTGCAGGCTTGGAAGACTGGGGCGCCAAGAAGTGTCATCGCGAAGGGCGACGAGCGAATGACTTGTATTGGGCCGACTGCGGACAGGCAGCTTTCGGAAACATGATTGCGAAAAAGCCGCCCTCGTCACGGTCTGTCCGTACGAAAAGTACCGGCACGATGAGAGCCTCAGTGCGAAAGAAAAATGTCACACTGAGGCTCACCGAAGGTGGGCTATAACCCGAACAGACGCCGGACAAGCTGCCATATACTTGCGAAGAAGCCAGGCAGTGGCCTATGGGCCTCATAGTAGGCCTGCCTACGCCTTTCATCCCTCAGCATGCCTGTAACCGTCTGGGCCGCGGTCATTTTGGGCTCCCACAAGATCCGTCCGTCGCGGATGATGTAGTGGGAATTACAGGGAAGTTGCCCGCTGCCTATTGACGGCTGTAGTGACGGCCTGCCGCCACGTTCGGTAAACCGCCATTCCGCAGGTCCGAGAGGTATAGCCACTTTGCAGCCGCAGCCGCAGGCGCACAGGTGCACCGCAACCTGGTATTCATCGGACACATACAGGACGCCTTTATCAAGCTCCTTGGGCACGAAATGGACCTTTTGAAGCCGGATATCATTCATGGCGCGTCTCGACGAAAAAGCGTGGCATGGTTGTGTCCATCAAGATGTGGTAGGCTGGATGGTCCTCGACGTAAAAACCCCGGTATTGTTTGTATCGGATCACCGCGATGCAGGCATTCATCGCGTTCAACTCGGATATCTGTATGTTGGTGCGATATTCATCGCCGGGCTGATCAGCGGTCTCGGATAGAGCCTTGGCCCTGATCTCTTCGGCGTCGTCAGGCAGATAGACTGTTGCGCGCAGCATGCCTGCCAGCGCAGACTGCTGGCGGTTCAAACCCAAGCCGACGTCGATGAAGGGAATCTTCAGGCCGATGAGCAGGTCGAAAACTCCGGCGCGGGCCGACCCCTTATCGACGCAGACGAAGGCGAAGGTGACGCCTTGCAACTCCTCAGTTGACGACTGGTCGATGAATTTCCTTTCAAGTTTCAACCCGCTCCGGAAGTTGCCATAGCGATCTTGATACAGGTCGGCCTTGGCCCGCTTGAAATCGTCTTCCTGAAGCCGGCCGGGAGATCGGTAGGCGTTGTGGACGTGGAACACGTCGGCGTCGAAACCGCGGATTTCGCGCACATTCGTCTTGACCATGAAGTCAAGCACATAGGCACCGGTCCCACCGAGCCCGATGATTGCGACCACCTCATCTTTGAACCGCGCCGCCAAATCGCCAATCTCCGCGCGGCTAGTTAACGTGTCCTGATAGGTGAAGACACTATCTGCGACCACATCGTGGTCGACCGCGAACGTGAGGGGTGTCGCTTGCGGGTAGCGGCTCACGGCCGGACCGGACAGCAGAGCTACGTAGTGCTGGATTTTCTCAAAGAAATCCGGGAAACCGGTTGGCGGTTTGTTCGAGAACGAGCGCTCAACCAACACGTCATCTCTGGTCAGGGCCAAGGTTCTCGGGCCACCGCCCAGGTTCGGGATCGGCCGCCCGTCGGCCTCATGGGGAACCCCACCAGCGAAGAAGACCTGATGGTCGTCTTGCTGGACCTTTTCAGCGTCGACGAAGACAAGCTTAGTCACAAAAGCGCCCGTGCACAGCTCCAGTTGCGCGTTGAGGTAGGGAATGTCGCGGACAACCAAATATCCGCTGTCGAACCGGAGCGCGAAGCCCCGGTCGAGCAGCCGTTTTATGTCGGGATTATGATTCGCTAGTGCGATTAACACGGAACGCCATCCCATCCTTTGCCTTGACGGTGCCTCCGGGGGAGAGGATTCCATCTCGGTCGTTGTGGCCCCGGGTGTAGGTGACCGAATAAGTCGCGCCCGGATTTTGGGGATAGTCCGGATAAGCATGGGTAACGACCTCGACATAAGTCAGTTCGTCTTTTTTCGGCACCTCGTGCGGCGTGCCGTTGACCACGATCCTGATGGTCTCGTCGTGGCCCTTGTTATCATCTTCCTGCGCCATTGTGCTGTCCTTTCGCTTAGCCGCGCGGCGGATTGGGGTCGTGGCCGTGGCTATCGCTCTGCGCGATCTTGCCGTCACGGTTGTGAATCTTGAGCTCGGTCGATTGGTTGCGGCTGACCCCGCGGCCGAAGTCTACCGCCTCTTTCTTGCTGTCGAAGTGACCGGACGACCGCTGGCCTCCGCCCCTCTTCACGTCCCAGCCGCCATCATGGTTGGGAACCACATGATGCGTACCGATGGTCTTCTGTGACGCCATATCTTGTATCCTTTCGTTGGTTTCGGTATGGGAAGTACGTCTACTCCGAACAGGTATGCCGTCTCGCATATCGATTGTCAAGCACTCTCTGTGCTGCTACTCTGAACAGAGGAAAACGACAGAAAGAGGCAATCGTGACCACGCCGCTCGGCAACAAGATTCGCGCGCTGCGCAAAGATAAGGGCTACACGCTGGACAGGCTTGCGGAGCTCGCTGACTCCAGCAAGAGCTATATCTGGGAGCTTGAGAACAAGGAGCCGCCACGACCGTCCGGCGACAAAATCAGCAAGATCGCCACGGCGCTCGGCGTCACCACCGATTATTTCCTGACCGACGATGTCGAATTGGAGGATGCTGCAGATCAGGCGTTCTACAGGGAGTACAGAGCGCAGCGGCCGAAGACCAAGGCACGTCTGCGCCAGATGTTCGCGGTCATAAAGGACGATGAGCAGTAAGCGGGCGCCCACGCTGCGGCAATTGCAATTGCGGGCGCTTCTCAACGCGGGGTTTCGCCCCCGATGTTCGGCGGGTCGCCTGAGAGTGCTGGGGCCGCCGTTTCCGAAACGATGACCTGTTTCCGGGCGAACTCAGCTTCTGTGGTTGCCAGAACCATGTGATTTAAGCGTCGCCCGTATCTTGGAGGACCCTTTGAAGACGTCGCGAATCGCCTTTTGCGTATCCGCAATGCTGCGGGCCAGCTTTTCCGGCAAAGGCTCAGGTGCCAGGCCCTGCCTCTCCTCTTCACGATTGATCAGACGCTTGAATGCAGAATTACGCTTCATCATCGCGGCTCTCTGTCATCATCAGATTTGATCGAACGCGGTGCACGTATCGAAGGTTCAACTCGGGCTCGAAATAATGTTTCCGCTTCACCCATATGAAGCCGTCGGCCCGCGAAATGACCGCGACATCGATCGGGCCACCAACGGTCTGCATGCCACGCGAGACATGACGTTTCAATGACGTCAGGTTAACGAGGGCCTCCGCCATAGAGGCCAGCTCGGACTTTGGCATGAATTCGACCATGTCCTCAATCTCCTTGCGGGATTGTGAACGGATTTCCTCAAATTCCTCCTCACGCAACCTTTTGTTGAAGGCTGTCTCGGCCTCGCCAGCTTGCCGGATCAGTAGCCGCCGCTCCGCCTCGGGCATATCCAGTTGAGCAATGATATCTTTCGAGATGCTTGAAATCGTGTTGTTCACGAAGGTCGTTATGTGTCTCTCGATACCCTCATCAAGGCCGTACAGGAACCGTTCCACCATTTCCCTCTGCGCAAACGGCAGGACACGCGACCGCTCGCCGTCGCGATCGATGTCGACAAAGTTGGTCCGGGCGTATTTCAACTTTCCGAACACCACGCCGTCGATTTCGAAGGAGATCAGTGAAGGAAAAAGGTCCCTAGACCCGAACCCGGCGATGACGATGCCCGTTTGCGAGCCCGTCCTGGTCTCGCTCAGAACCGCGCGCTTGGTCAAAGCGACGACGCGATCTGTAAAACCCCGGTCGTCCGCACGCATAAAGTTCTGTTCAACGATCTCGCGGATTTGAGCTTCACGACCTTTTGTAATCCTCGGAGCGGAACCGCCGATGAACCTGGCGGGCTTGACGCGCCGGTAGATCTGCTCGAACGTCGCCAGCACGAGATCAACAATTCTGTTGAGTTCGGTCTCCAGATGCATGCTTTTCTTGAAGTCCTTCAGCAGACGTTCAAGCCTTGTCGTGATGCGCTCGTTGATCTGGCGGATCAACGGCATGAGGATTGATTCGACCGCGGCTGTCTGGACCTTCGCTGAGGCATCGTTTCCCCACGCGTTGAGATATGTCAAAAAATCCAGTGCCGCATCTTGCAATCGCGGGAAGGACTTGCAGTCGCGTCGATAGTCGCTGATCAGAATCTGTAACGGCGCCTGCATGAACTGCATGCCGTTGTAAATCATGACCCCGATAGGGTCCCGATGGGACAAATCGAAGAGCTTTTCGGCGGAATCGTAGGTTTTTTCCTCGACATCACCCGCCGAAATCGTGACAGCGCTATCAGCGGCCAAGGCCACTGCGGATTTATTTAGGATGGCGATTTCCGCTGTCATGGCGCTACAGCGTCAATTGGCATCATGTTGAAAAATGCCGAAGCCGGATCGGCTTCGGACTGAAAACGTGCCCTCATCAAAAGCCGCCCACTCCCCATAATTCGGCTCGATTGTTTTGTGAGCTTACGCGGCTTTGCCGGCAAGGGAAGTGATTACTTCACTATTCTTCACAAAATTGTGGGGCCAAGCTGTGCCAACGAGCCTTAGCGCGACCCTAGAGTAATACAAGGCCCCGGACGCCCGCGTATCGAATTGACTCGGCGAATGGCAGGTTTCAGAAACCATGCTGCCGCACTCGAACGACCGAGTTGAGGCGCATTGCAGACTGGAAACATCGGGCCGAAAGTTGATGGGCCGCTTGCATCAACCGCGCCTGTGAAGAGGACATGCTCGGATGGCCTGACGCGTAGTGCCGATTCGTCCAACGTCTCTCAAGTTTGACGTGTACCAGAAGGTTAGCCGGCGAGATCAGCGGACTAGGTGCGATGGGGGCCGTAGTATGTAGATCAGATCGCCCGTCTCTGACAGCCGGAACGACGCAGAGCGCCGGGTCGCGTTTCTCCGTTAGTGATGCTGCACCCCGGACGACGGGGATGATCGCCGGCTCGGCGCTAGAGTTTCTTTCGCGTGAAGAAACGCCGCGAACTGATGCGAGTTGCATGATCGGGCTTCATCCGCTACATATAGCCTGATTTCGTGTATAGCGCTAACAACTTGTTGTTTGAGCCAGACTTCACAATAATATTGGCCGCTCCGGCATAGCGTGACTACTGAGCGGAAGGTTTCATTTTCTGCGGGGGATGTGATGCCAGTATGCTTCATCCACGGCGTGAATGTTCGCAAAGACGACCCAAGCTACGACCGCGACGTGGCCGCACGCGACGAGCTGATCCGGAGCCTCCTCCTAAAACCCTTGGCACAGCGAAATCCGCGTTATGGCGGGCTGAAAATCATCAACCCGTATTGGGGCGGACTGGGCGTTACCCACGCCTGGGGGCAGGCGACGGTGCCGAACGTCAGCCTCCTGGAGGACCTCGGGACGGCGCAAAGCAATTTCCAGTCCGACCTGGAATTGACGATGCTGCTGAAGGAGCAACGTGGGACGGCTAGCGAACTTGAGGCTCTCGGTGCGGCCGATCCGATCGCAGCGGCCGCGCGACGCGATGTGCAGGCGCTTCTCGAGGCGGTGTTGGCGCCGCTTATCTATTCGGAAGAACCTCTGGTCGATCGCGGACCCACGCTGGACGCCGAAGCGCACGGTGCGCTTGAAGGGATGCTGCTTGCCGCAGCGCAGGAAATTGCAGCGGACTCAGCCGTTGTGGCTGAAGTGCAAGCGGCGCCTTCCGGCAACGCCGCACTTGACCTTCTTCGCGACCGCCTCGCTGAACGCTTCACCAAACGTGCCAGCCTTGCAGCCAAACCCGCCGACGCCGGGGAGGGCGCCAACCTTGAGGAACTTGGCCCGTCCTGGCTAACCGGCGCGAAAGACCGGATCCAGCAATTGTTCGATCGCGCAAAGTCGAAAGCGGGAAGAGCACTTTCGGCTGGCACGCTTGATGCCTATCGGGCGCGGCTCCACGCCCAGATAGGGCGGTTCCTCGGCGACGTTTTCGCTTATCTCCAGCATCGCGGAGATCGGGCATCTCCGGGTCCTATCCCGAAGCTCGTTCTTGATGAAATCCACAAGGCACGTAAGAGCGGCGGGCCGCTGGTTCTAATCACCCATTCGATGGGCGGCAACATTCTGTACGATCTGCTGACGACGTTCGATCCTGCATTGGAAGTCGATGCCTGGATCTCGGTCGGCGGTCAGGTCGGCCAGTTCGAGGAGATGAAGCTGTTCCTGGCGAGCGACCCGGCACTCGGCCCGCCGGCGAAGGTCAAGCCGTTCGGCGGGCGAGTGAAGACCTGGCTCAACGTCTACGACCCGGTCGACGTGCTGAGCTTCCTCATTGCGCCCGTATTAGAGAGTGCGGATCCTCGCTTCGTCATCAAAGACCTGAGGTTCAAGTCAGGAGCTAGCACACTTGAAGCACATGGCGCTTACCTCAAGCGGCCAAGCTTCTACACGCTTATCGCCAAGGAACTGGAGCAAAGAGTATGAGCATCGTTCCTCCGCATGAGCGATCACCTGCGGAACCATTCCTGGTCTATGACGCCCGGAAGCAGCTTGAGGGCAAGCCGGGCCTGCACGCGCTGATCGCGGGCGTGAGCGCCTATCCGAAACTGCCGAGCGCGAACGGGCTTGGCATGGTGCCGTTGTCGTCGACCTCACTGACTGCCTACCTCATGTTCTACTGGTTGATTAACGCTAGTCAGAACGGCCTGCTCGAACAGCCGCTCGCGACCTGTCGGCTGCTGCTGACGCCCTCCGCTGAAGAACGATCGGACAGTGCTGGACGTGCGCCTGGGATTGCTGCGTTGGCCCCGCCCAATTGCTCTATGCCCCTGTTCCGGGCTGCGGCCGAAGCCTGGCGGAACGATGCCGCGACCAACAAAAACCATAGCACGCTGTTCTACTTTGCCGGCCATGGCATACAGATCACACGCAATAACCAGGCCTTGCTGCTCGACAGCTTCGGTGACATCGGCCCGGTGTCGCTGCATTCCGTGGATTGCAGCGTCTTGCGCAACGGAATGGCGCCCTCGTTAGCACATCCGGACATCGCGCGGACCCAATTCTACTTCGTCGACGCCTGCCGGAACCTGCCACCGGCCAACCTCTCGCTGGAGAATGTGCGTGCTGGAGATGTCTTCCAAGTTCATGCAAGCGGCCTTGACGATCGCCGGGCGCCGATCTTCTTCGCCTCGCCACCTGACGGTAAGGCGCAGGCGGTTCCCCGGGTGCAGACCCTGTTCAGCATAGCATTGCTCCGTTGTCTCGCGGGTCGGGCCGCTTTCCCGCCCGATCGAATGGCTAACGGCCGGGCGGCGAACCACTGGTATGTCTCCACGCAGTCGATCGCCCAAGGACTGCCGATGGTGCTCGATGAGGTCAACCGGGAATATGGCGGTCAGCAGAGCTGGACCCTGGATGGTGGCGGCAACGATGCCGTACTTACCCACATCAGCGGTACGCCGACCGTTCCACTGCAGATTGAAGTCGATCCAGAGCGTGCGCTCGGCAGCACCACAGTGGAACTGAAGATGGGCGGCGCGGCAGCGGCCCTCGCCCAGTTCAGGTCGAACCGTGATTCTCATCCCTTCCGAAGGGACGTCCCCGCCGGAATCTACGAGATCGGTGCCGTAGTAAATCCGAAGATAGACGGGCTGCGTGAAGCCGACCAATTCACTCACACGGTCGAGCCTCTGCGTTGCCGGACGAAGGTGAGGCTGTCATGAGCGCCGCGCGACCGACATCACCCACCTCGCGCCGAGGGCGGCCGAGTCGAAAGACCGGCTCGCTCAAATTCACCACGGATTTCCGGTCGAACGAGTTGAAGGACCTGGAAATCCCGCTGGAGGTCAGAGCGCTCGATTCCACGGTCATGGCCAGGACCACAAGCTTGCAAACCGTTGGTGAGCTGCCGCCCGGTCAATATTATGTTGTGGCCTCCCTGCCGGGCGGCCAGAATCTGTCTCAAGCGGTAAAGATCCCGAAGAATCCCTCGTCCTTACCTGTCGAGGTACAGCTTTCCGTCCGCGAGTCGCAGCGCTCGGCTAGGGAGACGGACGAGAGAACCGAGTATATGGGCCTACCGGTCAGGACTGCGCTTAGCTCAGCGCCGCCGGTTGACCAAGCGGGCTGGAGATCGCCCGTGCCGCTGTCGCAGGATCCGGCCAGCGCGTTCGCGGCTACGACGGGCACTGGCGCCAGTACGTTCGAATCCGCACCCCGCGACGCTCGCTCCGGCGCCCGGCAGGGCGGCCTCGAGATGCTGGGCGCGGCCCCGAGCGGCTTCACCATGGCCGCACTGGGGGAGTCGGAGAGCGTCTTGCTGCTTGCCGAATTCGCCGCATTGCAGTCAGGCATGCCGCCACCAACGCGCGCCGCGGGCCGCCTTGCCGCCCTCGAAGTCATGGGGCCGGCGGGACCGGCCACGGCGCCGGCCATCGCTTCGCAAGCGGAAGTGCAGGCCGCTGCCGGACCGCTTGACGTTCAGCTCGCTTTCTTCCGCGGCAACCCACTCTCTTTCAAATCGAGCCTGGTGGTCGACAACACGCCATGGATAGCGAGCGTCGCAGATCGGAGCATCCGGATCGCGATCAATGGCAACGACTCCCCATGCACGCTGCAGGTCATCGAGGCCGGCCGGCCGCCACTGAATATCGCCCTTCCGGTTTCTACCGAACATGGCTGCCTAGTCGAGATTTCGAGACTTGCGGCACCGCTGAATCCGACGTCGGATGTGGACGTGATCTCGATCGATGTTCATCTCGACAGTGCTGCCGCCAACTCGCTGCTTCGTTATCGCGCGATGGGAGAGCTCAGGCAGGTTGAGACCAGCCTTGGCGATGGTCAGACTTTAACCGCCCACCACCTGCTTTCGGAGAAATTCGAAGATCCGGTCGCTGCGGTCGTCGGCGGCTATACTCTGCTCCGATTCAATAAGTTGGACCGGCTGCCGGACAGCTGGACCAAGAATCTTTCAAACCGATTCGAATGGCTGCCGGATGGGGCGGTGGTCCGCGGAGAGCATCTCGCACGGCTGGGAAGGCACGACGAGGCCCTCGACGCTTTCTTGCTTCTTTCCGGGCGTGGGCTGCCGATGTTCACCGAAGGCCTCGGATACGTGATGGATCGGCTCGACCTTTATCTGCGAACGCTCGAAAGCTCGCTCAGTCGGGACGCATTGCAGCGAGCTCGCGGCCTGACCGCATTGCTGCGCAAGTTCTGCGAATATTCGAGCAATAATCGGCAGCTGCTCAGCTACACCGGCGTTTCGCCAAACAGGCCGGGCAGCGAGGTGGTTCGTGACTTTCGCGGCGGTGAACCCGGCTTGGGCCTGCTTACCCTGCGCCTCGACCCGAACGGCGCTGCGATTATGCCGAACCCACGCCAGGCGAGAGGAAATACGCCAACCATGCCGCTCGAGACCCAGGGTGCTGCGGAGCCCTCGCTCCGTCCGACCGCACGAAGCCTGGCGTTGCCGGAGGCGGTTCTCGCTGCCACGGAGCAGCGCTTTGCTGAGCGCACGGCGGAACGAACCGCTCACATCGAAAAGATAGACAAGGCCAAGGAGCGGAAGGGAAGCCTGCTAGAGGTCGATGACCAAGACAGGATCGCGTTGCGGAGCCAGCGCGTGCTATCACAGCCCGGCGTCCGCGATATCCTGGCGAGTGGGCCCGGCGGAAATCAGCTCGAAACGCTAGGCACAGTCGATCCAATTGTTCTCGAGCGGATCATCGGCGGTGACAATCTGCTGGGTACCGCATTCCTGAAAATTGGCACCAAGGTCTCTCGCACGGTCGCGCGCGTCGTCGTCCGCGGTCCGGCGGGCGCGACGCTGGGATTCGGCACGGCTTCGCTGGTATCGCCGCGGCTGGTGATGACCAACAATCACGTGTTTCCTGACATTCTCGCGGCGCAGTTCTCCGAGGTAGAGTTTGACTATGAAACCGGGGAGGACGGACGGCCGCTCCCCCTCAGCGTCTTCAGGCTCGAGCCTAGCATGTTCTTTTACACGGATCCCGATCTCGACTTCACCATCGTCGCCGTTACCGAGCGATCGCAGGATGGCCGGTCCTCAATTGGTGATTTCGGCTTCAATCGCCTCACTGAAGAGCTCGGCAAGGTGGTGCTAGGCGAATCCGTCAACATCGTCCAGCATCCTGACGGGCGTCCAAAACAGATCGCGCTTCAGCAAAACGAACTGATTGATCGGCTCGAGAATTTCCTTCATTATCGGACGGACACCCTGCCTGGCTCCTCGGGGTCGCCGGTGTTCAACAATCAGTGGGAAATGATCGCACTTCATCATTCCGGCGTGGCAGCCCGGGATGCCAATGGCCGAATTCTCAGCCGCGATGATCGGATATGGACGCCCGACATGGGCGAAGCCGCGGTAAAATGGATCGCCAACGAAGGTGCCAGAATCAGCAGTATCATCGCCCGGCTCCGCAGTCTCACCAGCCTGTCGCCGCAACAACAGGCTTTGCTCGACCAACTGTTGACGCCTCCGATTTTGGCGCCGGAGACCCAGCCGAGCCCGGCCGCGATCTTGAATTCGCCAGGAGACTCCCAACCAATGACATCAAGCACGTCCAGCGCACTTGACGAACCGAATGCTTCGCGAGCCGCTTCGCCGGCTCAGAGCACGATAGCCGGCGAAATCGTCTTCAACGTGCCTCTCACTATTTCCGTCAGGCTGGGAACTCCCGACGCGGTGCAGGCGCGGCCGGTTGCTCCGGCGACAAGTGCCCGGACAGACCTCCTCGAGCGGCTCACGCCCAAGCAGCCGATCGTCGACCGCAACTACGCATCCCGAGCCGGCTATGATCCGGCGTTTCTCGGACCTAATTTTTTTGTCCCACTTCCCACAGTAGCGGATCCCACTACCGTTTCGACTATGGCCGATGGTCGCCAGGCAATCCCCTACGAGCATTTCTCCATCGTCATGCACAAGTCGCGCCGCCTCGCGCTGTTCACCGCCTCAAACGTAGATGGTCGTCAGGCAAGCCGCCGTCCCGAACCGGGACGTGACTATTCGCGCAAGGGGCTGACCGGACTTGGTCCGAACAATATAGAGGAATGGGTCACGGAAGCCCGAATTCCAAGCTCGCATCAACTGCCCGACAAATTCTACAGCAACGATCGAGGCGCGTTCGACAAAGGCCACGTCGTGCGGCGCGACGATGTTTGCTTCGGCACATCCTTCGCTCAGATCCAGCGGGCCAACGGCGATACCTACCACACAACCAACTGCTCGCCTCAGGTGTCAGGTTACAATCAATCGGCACGAGGGGTCGACAATTGGGGAGATCTCGAAAACTTCGTGCTGATGCAGGCCAAGGTGGAAACCTATTGCGTCTTCGCCGGGCCGATCTTTCAGCAGACGGACCGCGAGTTCCATGGCGTGGGTGAGGACGGTCCGCTTCGGGTCAAAATTCCCAGGAGCTACTGGAAGGTTGTTGTCGCCGCCAAGGCGGGATCGTTGCAGACCTTCGCCTTTGTCCTAGATCAGGATCTTAGCGATCTCCGCCTAGAAACACCGGCTGTTGAGGAAGCGATGGAACCGTCTGCCTTCGAGTTCGAGCCGACCCGCGAGTGGCGGCGCAGGATGGTCGCAATCTCCACGCTCGAGGAGCGCCTCGGCAACACGATCCGATTTTCGGAGGTGCTGCGCCAAGCAGATCAATTCGGCAAGCCGAATGGCGACGAAATCGTCCGAATCGCTCGCATGCAATCGTGACGCTGGCTCGTTGCCGTGGGCGTGGAGGGGATAGCTGCCGCTCGGCTTCGGACCCCAAATTGGTCGTTTGCACTAGCGTGCGCGATGTTCGAATGCGGTGGCCGCTTTCACCTGCCCCGGTTCTCACCAGTGGCGATGGCGCTAACTTCACGCTCGCTTGCTCTGGGCGAACCGTCAAGCTCCAGCGCCGAGATGGGACATTACGACTATGCTTGAGAAGTTGCGATTAAGGCTTAGCCAGATTCCCTACAGTGCCGTCACCGCGACGATCGCGATCGTCGTGGCGTCTCTAACACCGTTCTTTAATTACTTCCATGTCGTGCGATCGGTGAAGTTAACAAGTAGGCCAACTTGTCGCCGGGAATACTTCCTGAAGGACGGCCAGGCGTTCCCGCTCGGTGTCGAGGCAACCGACCGCAAAAAGTGCGTGTGACGCTGTCCTCCAATCACGAGTTGAGCGGGTTGCACACCTCGCCGTGGCACGGAACGTCCGTGCGCCTGCGCAGTTCTACGGTAAAGATCGGCTGAAGGTCGTAGACAACTTCCGCCAGGAAAGCTTGATCGGTGCAATTTTCTCGAGGCGGAGACACGCGTCCGCTCTAGGGTATGAGCCAAGCCCAAGCGCAATGGCTGGGCACAAATCATCGGCCGCTAACACCACATGTAACCCAATCAACTGCCGAATCTAGTGCCCCACCTTGTCCATAAGGCCCGCAATTCCGACTGAGGCGCTACCCAGAAAGTTCAAAAGGCTTCCAGGAACCTCAGTCATTTGCGATTTGTAGAACTATCCAACGACCGCTTTGGAGCCGATAGCGGTCTGACAGCTTCCGATCCCAACATACAAAAGCGGCCATCAACCCATTGTGGACATGAGCTCTTATTTCACCGCTGCAATCATCTTTTCGAATAGCAGCCTTGTCACCGCCGCGGCGGTCAGAGCACCGATGATATGCCAATCGTCGTTCTTGTGGCCATCACAGTAATCGACGATCCCACGGACGACGCCAATCTCTTGGGATCGCGACCAGCCTGCATCGCGCAGGCCCGCACTTTCCATTTCCACGGCCAGAATGCCGTACTTAGCGCGCAGCTCGTCCCGGACCACTGGGTCTTTTAGAAGGGTATCACCTGCACCGACTCGTCCGAAATGGACGACCGTGGGCGACATCAATCGACGCGGGTCAGATAACCGCACGACTGGTTCTCCGTCTGCGCCTAAGAGTACGTCGGGGGGCAATGCATCAGTCGATAGGCCGTAGGCTTTGAAGGCCTCATTCCGGTAAGACACCCATCCGGTGTCGAATCCTTTCAGGTGGGACTGCAAGTTACGGACCATCTGCGTCAGCGAATACGACACCTTCTGCGGCGAGTCTCTGTATTCGATGCTGCCGTCCGGCTTCCGCTTCAAGAAGTCGATTTCCATGATGCTCTGCCCGATGACGACGTCGCCTAGCCTGATGTCTTCTTGGGCATTGGTCGGAAGCGGACAACCGCCCGCGATGCCAACCATGATAGTGTGAGTGGCGTCGATCGACCGCATAAAATCGGTAGATGTCACCCCCGACAGTGTATTTCCCATCTCGGCTAGAACGGCCACGGCTATCTCCTTGACCATTCCGTCGATCTCGTAGTTTATGAGTTTGTAAACATGCGGGTCATTATCAAACTGCTTGTCGCGGCCTTTTCCGAAGACCACTTCCACGGCTTCGCGCTCCTTAGGAAGCGCGGTCAAGATAGCCAAGTCGACCTTATATCTTAAGGTTTTTTGGATTTCAGTCATAGATGCATATCCGTCTGTCTGTGAAAATCGGAATGCTTCCTCGAATGATGGATGAAATGCCATCGTTTCCAGTTTTTCGATAGGGCAATCTCTTATCTCAGCAAGAATTCCGCGCGATCGGCATTGTTTCAACAACGCCGCAAAATCAATATCGTCTCTGGGCTTTGCAGACGGAATGACCTCCCCCGTTGATATTCCCATATTCTGGAAGACGGCCGAAGCTTGATAATCCTTGGCATAGCTGCCGAAATAGTAGCGATTTACAAGGTTGTGAAGCGCGTTCTCGGCAGCCATGTTGCCGGCTTTGATCGGTAGAAGACCCGTCACGTGAGGAACGACGAAGGCATCCTTTCCAAGACGCTCGGGAACATCACGCCAAGCACGCTCGAATTCCAGGTCGGAGGTTGCATCCGCTTTCAGTGCGTGGAAGCGGGCGTAGAGCCCTTCGTTGTTCGCTTCCAACAGCCAGTCGGATGTGATGTCATGAGTGGCGCTACGCTTGCGTCGCTCCCAACCCACATTCTGTCTCGACGGTTTTGAATACACCCTGTGCTGTGCCGAACCGCGGCGGTACTGCTCCAGCTTGTCGAGGCGGAACTCCTCAAGCGAGCTTCCGCCTCCAAGAAGCTTGAAAAGGGAAGCCGTATCACCGCGCAGGAACGGCTTTAGCAATCGTCCCGCGATGTCGGACTCCTGATAGGATGCCGCTGGCACAAGTATGCGTGATCCGAGGATGACGGCGAACCTGACCGCCAACTCCATTTCCTGTAGCGCGCCACGACTCCGTGCATATTCGCCCCGTTCTTCGAGGAAGTGGATGTCGAAAAAGTGGAGAAAGAATACGCGAGGATGGATCGACGCCGGTTTCAGAAACAGGGAAGTCTGAGCTGGTTTAGGTCCTTTCGACATAGATCGCGATACCTGAAAATCAGCGGATCAAGACTTCCCCTAAGGTCGTGTACGCCCCATGCTGACAGCTCGTCGGAAAAATTTCTGGGGATGCCGTCAAGCAGAAAGATAGCCTTATTGTCGGCAAAAGCGATCGCGATCTCGGCAAACGTATTTGCGCCGATGTAGCTACGCGTGCCGTGCTTTTCGAAGTTTGCGACAACAATACCGATCGTCCTGGGATCGCGCACCTTTTTGATGTGTCTCTTGGAGACCTCTTTCTTGAATCTCTGATAGCTCTTCTGCTCGCTGAAGTCGGCTCCGGCATCGACGTCGTCCGGTGCAACGGCCAGGACATCGTGCTCGGCAAGTCGAGAACAAATTTCGTCCATCTTATGGGCGAACGCCATACTCCCGCACACGACGAAGCGCCGTCTGAACGAATTATCATTCTTTCTGGTCCACGGCATACCCGATGAGGCGGCGTTCGCCATCGAAAACATCTCCTTGACCTGACTCGTATAGCCAAGTGGGGCGCTCGCTGAATTCCGAGTAGCGTATCACGAATTCTGCCGGCGACACCACATACGCCGGCGGGATGTGTACAGGAAGATCGTCGGGGAAATCGTCGAAAAACACTGGCTGCCGCCGCTGGATCACTCGTCCGATCTCGTAGCATGTCGTTTTGCCGACATATCCGTTCGGGCCGGTAATCACGTAGACAGCATCTGCCGAGAATATTCGTTCAAGGGTTTCCGTCTGTATCTGAGCATCGGATTGATCCAGGGGGTCGCTCTCGAATCGGACGAACTCTTCCCCGCCTATAATTTCGCTTCCGGATGGAGAAGTGACATCAAGGCCCGCAAGCCGGAATACCTCGATTGTTGACCTGACTTTTGGATAGTTCGGACGACGGAAACTGCCAATAACCGCGAGCTTGAACACCACGATCTTTCACCCAGCTTTGAACGGCCAAGCCTCCTTAAGGCGAGTTTTACTTGCACATTCTCGGTGTTCAAACAACATCGTTCGGTGACCTAGCAATGCATTGCAGATCCAACTAGCGCAGTCGGTGCCTCGATCGAAAAGGAGGAAGCGCGCCGGCAGGTGTCTGTTGGCGTCCTATGACCGAGTTTGGCGCACAGGGGACATGTAGCCGCCAAGGTAAGTCCCCTTTCAGGCGAGGTCGATGATGATCTCTGCGACCGAGTTGAGGCGCAAAGCAGTGGTTGGCGAAGTAAAAAGATCGAGAACTGTTCCTGTCGCGACAACGCCACCGCCAGTGCCGGCCGATTGCCCAGATTGGAACAACAGGCCCTGTATTCGGCCGTACGCTTCTCAGACTTGAATTACTCGCCCGGCTTCTGCAGAATGGGCGACGAGGCATTGATGGTTTCATTCCCGGAGACGCGAAACGACTTTGTCGAATGACAGTGGCTTTTGATCGAACATCATCGGCGGCATGCCACGGTGGTCGGAGCGCAGGTCCGCACTCGCATTTCGGAAGGCACGAGCTGAAGCGTCCCGGACCACCCCCGTACGTGGCTCGCCCAGCTAGAGCGGAAAAAGACCGCCTTGTGCTTGGCTACCTGTTCGAGCAGCTCAAAGTCCAAGGCCGCACCCTTCCCATCTTCGGTGTCGAGCAGAATCGCTATGTCGTAGTAATGCCGCGAGAGATATTGCGGCGTCGGCGTTTCCTCGGGCCTGTGCGTCTCGGCATGGAGGGCGGTTATCTTTCCCATAAAGTCCGCCGAACCGACAACACGGTAACTGTGGAATCCGGATTCTCGAAGAAATCTGGAAAATCTTCCGCCGCATAGGAACGGGTCGTCTTCTGTCGGTATGCCATGGGTCGCCACGGGCGCCGAACTCGAGCTGAACCCCCGAAGTGGTGTCGGCCATGCCTTCGTACTCTTCCGCGGCCGGCGCGGTCGGATAATGAAAGTTGATCGTCTGTAGATCATTGCTGCGCGCAGCGCCGGCAGCAGCTTCTCTGCAACGTGCATTTCGACGTCCCCGACGAGCTCCTCGACAAGCCTGCCGGCCTGTTCTGCTGATCCCGTCCCGCTCGGATCACGATCGCCGATATAGCCGAGCTCGGCGCGGTCGAACCACAGATCTATGTCCTCTGAGAATCTGCGGATCGCGCCGTAAGCTTTGGATAAGGACGTTCCGCCTTTGAAGAGCAAGGTGGGCGTCCTCCTTGGCACCTCGAAGAGTCGTCTCAAAGTCCCGCAGACCCAGAAGTCCTTCTCTACGATCGTATTGGCAACGCCGCGGATCGCGCCCGTTTCGCCGAACAGCGCGGAGCGTTCGTGTGCCGGCAAGAGGGGAACCTTATTCACCCAGGGCACCCACTTGCGTTGTTGCGATGGCGACGAGCGTGCCGCATCCATGCGGGAGGGCGAGGCCCAACCCAGGCGCGTTATTCCAAACGAGCAGGGACAACTTGCGGGGGTATTGCCGACTTCGACGTTGGATATTGCGGCGTGGGTCCATTTTGCATGTTACCAACTGAATCACCGAGTGCCCGAGTTGCACGCGGCCAGTGGAATGAGCAAGCTGCGGCGCGTTCATGAATAGATGGTGGCCGGTATTTTGCCAATGCTCTAATCGATTATAGTTGCGAAGAGCAGTTTCGGCCGTTTACTTGCCCCACAAGTCCCCATAAAAAGGAGACAGCATCGATTCGATGTTATCCCCTGTCTTTCGCGTACTCGCGGTCCGTGGCGCCGAGTGGACGATTGAGGACCGCCAGCCCGCTCACCAGCAGGTCTGCACTGGCGGCTTGGGGCCCGTTGGTAAGCCACAGGAGTAGGACAATGTCGGAGGATTCGGGCAAGGGCGAAAATCACGGCGGCGGCCCCGGGAAGATCGAGATCACGGTGGTGGTGAACGGCCAGCCCACACAGGTCGAAGCCAATCCCAACCAGCCGCTTCACGTCGTCCGCACCAAAGCGCTTGAAAACACGCAGAACGTCGCCCAGCCGGCCGAGAATTGGGAATTCAAGGACGAGGCCGGCACCTTGCTCGACGTCGACAAAAAAGTTGGCGATTTCGGTTTCGCGACCACTGTGACCCTGTTCCTCAGCCTGAAGGCGGGCGTCGCAGGTGCCTGAACTCCAAACTGTGGACCCGGAGGTGTCCCGAGCGAAGTTCGATCGGCAGATCGGCTGGTTCCAAACACAAGCAGGTATTTACCGGGCTCAGGGTTGTTTCCTGATCGAGGCGAGCTTCCCGACGGCCTTCTTCATCTTCGTACCGCCGAAGATAAAGCCACAGATAATCGGTGCAGCTGTCGAGATCGACTTCTCCAATTACGACCTCCGACCTCCGTCGGTGGTCTTCGTAGACCCCTTTATACGCCGGCCGATTGCCCGGAAAGATTTGCTGCTCAGGATGCTGAGACGACCGCATCTACCCGGAACCCCACCGGATATGATTTTGGTCCTCATGCAGCAGAACGCTCCGTCGCTGTCGGACTTCATCCAGGCCAACAGTGCGGAACACACGCCATTCCTGTGCATGGCAGGCGTCCGGGAATACCACGACAATCCAGCCCATTCAGGTGATTCATGGCTTCTCCATCGGGCTTCTGGCGAGGGCTGTTTGGCCTTCATCCTGGACAAGATCATCAAGTACGGGACCGGTCCCGTGGAGCAGCTTCAGTATCAGTTCCAAATCTCAGTGGGAGCCATGATAGCACCCCTACCCACCATTCCAGAATGACCGAGCTCAAGGATGTCGGGACAGTCGCTCTTCCCCGAGACTGTCTTTCAAGTGTCCAGGCGCACCTGCGCTCAGTTGGGCGACAGGGCCATGAGGGGATGGCGCTCTGGGTCGGCGTTCAGCAAGACCAACACTTTGGCGTAACAGAGACCGTTATCCCAGCACAGCGTCACATTCGTACGGGTGACGGCGTTTGCGTGATAGTTCCGGCCGAAGAACTACACCGGCTCAATGTCTGGCTCTACAAGAGCAACCTTAAACTCTTCGCCCAGATCCATAGCCATCCGGGCCGAGCCTACCATTCGACGACCGACGACGCCTACGCGGTCGCTACCACAGTTGGGTGTCTGTCGCTGGTGGTGCCCAATTTCGCCCGCGAGCCTTTCGATCTTGCTCGGGTCGCCGCCTATCGACTTGACGCGAAGGCGAACTGGAATGAGTTCCCATCCGCGGCACTAAGGCGGATGATCACGATAACGGGTTGAACGATGGCACTCGCTAACTTCATTGACCGCGCCGCCACGGCAGCTTCTCAGGTGCTGGCCGACTTTCATCTATGCGACTTCAAAGCAGCCCTCGAAAAGCAGGTCGTGGCTGTGGCCTTCGACAGCCAAGCCGCTTCGTGTGCCGAGGGCCAGGCGACGCTTGACCTTACGGTCAGGTTGCTTGCCAGACTGTATCCGGTCCTGGCCATACTCCCCCTGGATATGGCCGCGAGCTCTCAAGCTCAAGCGCTCGAGCGCTTGGCAAAGTCGATCAATCCAAAAATCAGCATCCGGCGTTCCGGCAAGTATGCGACGGTCTGTGTAGCTGCAGGCGCGGTGCACCCATCACTTCGGTGCCCAACGTTTTTCATGGGATCCCAGGGTTGGGCGGCAAAGCTGTCGCGTACGGACCCGGTGGGCTCTGGCTCGAGCTTGCTGCCCTATGGAGCTGGCGCCGCAAGCTGCTTCGCCGCGGCCAACGTCTTTCGAACCATCTTTGCTTCCCAGCTGACCGGCGCCGAGCTGGACGAGAACATCGACCTCTCTTTATGCACCTACAACAAGAGCAACGCCGGCGATTCCAGCCCCTTAAATTTCCCTGTCGACCTTGGCGAAACGCACCTCGTTGGGCTCGGCGCGATAGGCCATGGCTCGCTCTGGGCGCTGGCAAGGCAATCCGGTCTGTCGGGGCGCCTGCATGTAGTTGATCACGAAGCTATCGAACTCTCAAACCTGCAGCGCTACGTGTTGGCAGGTCAGGCGGAGGTCGGCCTCTCTAAGGCGGCCCTCGCGACCAACGCCCTTCGGTCCACCGCCCTTGAAGTCGAGGCGCACCCTATGAAGTGGGCAGAATATGTTGCGCGCCGGGGCGATTGGGTATTCGACCGAGTGGGTGTGGCGCTTGACACCGCCGCCGACCGTCTAGCTGTCCAAGGTGCTCTGCCCCGATGGATCGCGAACGCCTGGACTCAGGAGCAAGATCTAGGCATCTCGCGGCATGGTTTCGATGACGGCCAGGCTTGCCTTTGCTGCATGTACATGCCGACCGGGAAATCCAAGGACGAACACCAACTGGTCGCGGAGGAACTCGGAATGCCGGAAGCACACGAGGAGGTAAAAACGCTCCTGCAGACCAATACCGGAGTCCCTAATGAGTTCGTAGCTCGGGTGGCTACGGCAATGGCTGTGCCGTTTGAGCCGCTCGCCGCGTTTGTTGGCCAGCCCCTCCGTTCCTTTTATCAGCAGGTTATCTGCGGCGGCCTGGTGTTCCAGCTTAGCGATGGAAGTCGTCTCGTTCGAACCGTGGTTCCGATGGCCTTTCAATCAGCGCTTGCCGGGATCATGCTTGCCGCAGACCTGGTCAAGCATAGTGCGGGTTTTCCGATGAGTCCGACGACAAGCACTCGCGTGAATCTACTGCGCCCCCTTGGTTCTCACCTCCATGATCCGAAAGCCAAAGATTCCAGCGGCCGCTGCATCTGCAGCGATGAGGATTTCGTTGCCGCCTACAGGCTGAAATACGGCTGTGCCGTTGAACAGCTGAGCAACTGGTCCGCCTGAGAAAGATCTGAAGTCTTCGTTACCGCGGACGGCGCGCTGTCAAGCGCTCACCGACGTTTTCGACCACGATCGAGTGCCTGGAGAGCGCGGGGCGGATACTATGACACGCTCGGCCCGCTGCTTGCCAATGTCAGGCCCAGAACCCACGACAGAGATCCTTGAGCGACGCCTCGTCGTTTAACTTTTTTGTACTGTTATCTACGTTCGACCATATTCGTCGTCGAAGCGAACGATATCATCCTCGGCGAGATAATCGCCGCTCTGCACTTCGATGATCACCAGGTCAATTCTGCCTGGGTTCTCGAGCCGATGCTTATGGCCGCAGGGGATGTAAGTAGATTCGTTTGTCCCCAGGAACAACTCCTGCTCGCCATTGACGATCTTGGCGGAGCCGCTGACCACGACCCAGTGCTCCGAACGATGATAGTGCATCTGCAGGCTCAACTGGCGACCGGGCTTCACCTCGATGCGTTTGATCTTGAAGCGCTCGCCTTCCTCCAGAACCGTATAGGAACCCCAGGGCCGGTGTACCGTGCTATGGACCAGATGAGCTTCATGTCCCGAAGCCTTGAGGCCCTCGAAGAGCTTCTTAACGTCCTGAACGCGGTCGCGGGATGTGACAAGCAAAGCGTCCGGGGAATCCACGATCACCAGATCGCTTACGCCCACCGTGCCGATGACGCGCTTGTCGGAGCTCACATAGGTGCCGGTCGTGTCGACCATGTGCACATCGCCGTGTATCCTGTTCCCGCTTTCGTCGGGGGCGATCAAATCGGCCATTGCGTTCCAAGATCCGATGTCGCTCCAATCCATGTCGCAGGGAATCACGGCAAGTTTGTTAGTTTTCTCCATGACAGCGTGGTCGAGCGAGATCCGCGGCGCGGAACCGAAATGCTCAGGCGCGAGTTCGATTTTGGCAAAGCCTTGGCATTGACTGGCGCGGCCGTTCTCGTAGCTGTCGGCGACGGCCTGGAGCACCTCGGGACAATGCAAAACCATCTCGTCGAGCATGGTTTGCGCACTGAAGCAGAAGATGCCGGCGTTCCAGAAGAAGCGTTGAGACGCGACATAGGCTTTGGCTGTATCCAGATCCGGTTTTTCAACGAAACGGACGACGTTCTCACCATCTGCTTCGATGTAGCCGAATGCCGTGTCTGGTCTGGTTGGGGTGATGCCCAATGTGGCGATCCGCCCGAGCTTCGCATGTTCCATGGCCAGGCCCATGACGTCTAGAAACGCAGGCAGGTTGCTAATCAGGTGATCGGCCGGGAAAACGCACAGGATCGCGTCAGGGCCTTGCGTTACCCTCGCATGGATCGCGGCTGCAGCCACGGCGGCGGCCGTATCCCGAGCTTCGGGCTCGAGAAGAAAGGTGCGTGGCAGGACCACGGAATCCAGTTCGTCAAATTCGTCCTTGGTCAGGAAGAGGTGTTCCCCGGATGTCACAGCGACGAGTTCCACGACACCTTCTATCGAAGCGGCACGCAGCACAGTGTGCTGAATGAGAGAATATCCATCCGCTACTTTGAGGAAAGGTTTGGGGTGCGATTGCCTTGAGGCGGGCCATAGCCGCGATCCGGCTCCGCCGCTGATGATCACGGGAATCACTTTCATAACTAACCTCGATTTCGTCTCTGGAGTGATCGCCCGCGTTCTTTCGAGCGTCAGCGTCACGATCGCCGTCGCTCTGGCTTGTCTGCGGCCCCCGCGTAACAGCGAAGTTCTGGCGCGTTGCGGGCGGCGCCAGATGACGACCCTATCGGTAATGTACGACGCCTCCACTGGCGTCGATGAGAAATGCGCATTCAACTAAGCCTGTTGGTTGCCTCTGCCGAATTGCGCAGGTCGCGGGTCTTAACTGAGATCAGAGACTTGGCTGTCTTCTATCAAAGTCAAACGACTTGGCTCCTTCAGATCGAATTCAATTACCCGTGGTGCGAATAGACGTGCATATCGTGTAAAGGCGCTCGTCGGGGGAAACCGAATTACGGTATCGCAGCGCCCGAGAAGATACATCTCAACGAGGGCGGAAATTCCGCCGTCAATCCCGAGTGCTGCAGTGTGTAAGGGGCCACCTTGATTGGATCCGAAGTGCTTCGGGACAGTGAGCAGATCGGGAAACCTGGCCGACAGAAGATCCAGTATCCGCGCGCTGTCCGTGCATAAGAACAGCCGCACAGGCCTAGGGTGCGGTAACGCCTTAGCCTTCTCAATTGCAGCGCACACTTGCCGAACGGCGAGCTCCGGATCGGCCCAGTAGGGCGCATGCTCCATGATGTCTTCACCGTTGCCGTGCCGAACATGAATCCCGATGATGCTGTGCCCCTCAAAACATTCCTGATAAATGGCATCTATGCGGGCTTGAATTTCTGGCCGAGGCTTGACACTCTGGAACACCTGCCGCTCTGCTTCCTCATCGCACCGCCACATCAGACAAGCGTCACACACTACTGTGTTCGCTTCGACATCGTGTTCGGCCTGAAAGAGCTCGCCCAACTCATCGCGCTCTTGGAAAATCTGCTCATCTGGCCGGTAAAGGCACTCGATCGCCGGCCTGTTCCACCACTCTGGGAAGAATGGACCAGGGAAGGAAACGTCGTTGATCCGGTCGTCGGAAATAGCCGGCACCCCAGCGATGTCATTGATCGGCTGGAAGAACACCGGAAACGCATTTGTGAAGGGTTGGTCGAGGTAGCAGGCCCCCCGCCAGTCGATGGCTAGAGTTCGTCCCGACCGCTGCGCGTAGCGCCAAGCGGCCGCCAACGACCACAGACAATCACCGAACCCCGTACGCCTCCGAGAGACGACGAACCGGCGCTTTTCCAATCCACTAACATGCATTTTCGGAAATCTCGTTTCGGAGAGGAGGTTGCATCCGGTTTGGAATCCTTAGTCGACACTAGTAGACCCTGACGCCGGGCCCTTGGCAGAGGCCGGGCCATAGGGCAGAAGAGCTCACTCAGCACTGCCCACTAATCCCGTGACGCTCGCAAAGCTTGAAGCCGATGCCCTCGCTTCCGGTTGCCCTCGCTTCCGGTTCAGCCTTCTCTACTGGGCCTCCGCGGCATATGTAAAATCTATTGAGTGGATGCCGGCCATCCATGTGTTGGATGCCATGATGAAGGGGCTCGGCTGACGCGGGCCCGGTCAATAGAGCCGAAACAGCCGGGAATCGCTGCTACACTGCCTGCCGAAGCAAATCATTCCGTCGACGCCGTACGCCAAGGGTGCAAGGCTGCATACAGCAACCGGTACCGGGCGAGATGAGGTCGACGGCTCGACGCGCCTGGAACCAGCTGATCGACAGAATCCGCAGTCGGCTCCCAAAGTTCTGCACGACCTGTGCCGGATGCTGTGGTGAGGGCTCGCGGCCACGAACTTTGTCCTCACCCCGAACGGAAGCTCGCGCTGCGACTCCGGGCCGGCGATGCGCCCCCGCTGCTCGCTCAGACCATCCATTCTGTGGATGCACTTTATCCAAACAATCGATTTCACTGATCCAAACAATTCCCATTAGAAGACGCTGAAGCAAGAAAGAAAGGCGTCCTCACTCGCTGATAGAAGAGCAAATCAGCTGCAAGGTGCTTGGAGTACAGTCGCTCACGGCGTGAGCTGAGCGGTACTCTGACCGCATGTACGAATCCGACAGGTGAGCGGCGCAACTCTATTTTGCTGTGACTCCAAGCAAGAGCAGGTGTGCTCGGCTGGCGGACTGTCAATGACGAGCCGCGCGCCGCATCTGTCAAGTGCTCCATAGGGCACAGGGCGGGCCGCACATTGTGTCGGCGTGGCGAGCCCGGAGCCGAAACTTTAAAATTTAATAGAGCAGGAATAGAATGGGTGATAGCAGGAAAGTTGCTCTTATTACGGGCATAACTGGACAGGATGGTGCCTATCTTGCCCGTCTTCTTCTCAAAAAAGACTACATCGTTCATGGGATTAAGCGACGTTCCTCTTCCTTCAACACCGGTCGTATAGAAGACCTCTACCAAGACCCGCACGAATCCGATCCGCGCTTAATCTTGCATTACGGTGATCTCACTGATTCGACTAACCTCATCCGCGTGGTTCAGGAATCTCAGCCAGACGAAATTTACAACTTGGCTGCTCAGAGCCATGTCCAGGTGTCGTTCGAAACACCTGAGTACACAGCAAACGCGGACGGTATCGGTACATTGCGACTTCTTGAGGCGATTCGCCTCCTCGGTCTGACGGACAAGACCCGCTTCTATCAAGCCTCGACGTCAGAGCTATACGGCCTCGTGCAGTCCGTACCGCAGAACGAAACGACGCCCTTTTATCCGCGCAGCCCTTACGCCGCCGCCAAGCTCTACGCCTACTGGATGGTCGTCAATTATCGCGAGGGCTATGGTATGCACGCTTCCAACGGCATTCTTTTTAATCACGAAAGCCCCCTTCGTGGCGAAACTTTTGTGACGCGCAAGATCACCCGCGCTGCCGCTGCTATTTACCTGGGCAAGCAGGACAAGCTTTATCTCGGCAATCTCGATGCTCAACGCGATTGGGGCCATGCGCGTGAGTACGTGCGAGGTATGTGGATGATGATGCAGCAGGATCAACCGGATGATTACGTGCTGGCTACGGGCAAAACGACTCCTGTCCGCCAATTCGTCGAGTGGGCTTTCGAAGATGTCGGCGTCGAGATCGAATGGCGTGGCAAGGGTGTCGACGAAAAGGGCTATGATCTAGCGAGCGGCAGATGCCTAGTCCAAGTGGACCCACGCTACTTCCGCCCCACGGAAGTCGATCTTCTCCTGGGTGACGCTACCAAGGCGAAGGAGAAGCTCGGCTGGGTGCATGAGATATCCGTGCGCGACCTTGCTGCGGAAATGGTCCGCGAAGACCTGAAGGTCATGCAGACATCTGTAGTCATGAAGGAAGCGTAATGTATGATCTGAACGGAAAAACCGTGTGGGTCGCTGGCCACAAAGGTATGGTGGGCAGCGCTGTTGTACGCCGACTCGCGTCTGAAGACTGCAAAGTTGTGGCCGCCCCTCGGGGAGAGCTAGATCTCAAGCGACAGACCGAGGTTGAAAACTTCGTGGCAGTGATGAAACCGGACGCTATCATTATGGCGGCGGCAAAGGTAGGTGGTATTCTCGCGAACGCCACCTATCCGGTCGACTTTCTTTACGACAATCTGATGATCGAGGCCAATATCTTCGCGGCAGCCCACGAAAACAATGTCGACCGCGTCCTCTTCCTCGGCTCGTCTTGCATCTATCCGAAGATGGCACCACAGCCCATTCCTGAAAGCGCGCTTTTGACCGGGCCACTAGAGCGCACCAACGAATGCTACGCCGTCGCCAAGATCACCGGCATCAAAATGGCTCAAGCCTATCGCCAGCAATATGGCCGCGACTACATCTCCGCTATGCCGACGAATCTCTACGGGCCAGGCGACAATTATGACTTGCAGTCAGGCCACGTCATCCCAGCGCTGATCCGGAAAGCGCATGAAGCTAAGCTCATAAGTGATAAGCGAATCACCATCTGGGGCACGGGCACACCACGTCGGGAATTCATGCACGTCGACGACTGCGCCGACGCATTAGTCTTCCTTCTGAAGAACTACTCTGACCATGATCACGTCAATCTCGGCTGCGGACAGGACATCACGATCCTAGAGCTGACCAGAATGATCTGCCGTGTAGTCGGATTTACTGGGGAGATCGCGCATGATCACTCTAGACCTGACGGTACACCGCGAAAGCTGATGAGCGTCGACAAGCTGCGCACTTTGGGATGGGCAGCAAAGATCACTCTCATGGAAGGCATCGAGAGTGTCTATCATGCATTTCTGAACGGGAGCTACACCGAACGGCGATAGATAAGAGGATTTGCTGTACGCGCTTTCGGGACCCAGAGCTAATGTAGACTGAGACAATCACTCGATGGCGATAGCGCTCATGTGAGCCAGCCGCGAGGAGCCCTGCGGGGCCCGGACCCCATCCGCTCCAACTCGTCGCCGTGAAGGTCACGGTGCGCTGCCCACGCCGACGCCGACTGCGTCAATCCTCACAAGGGTAACCCTCGATAACCGAACGCGTCTACGGTAACCGAATGTACTTCTTGTTCTCGTCCGAGGGATCTGTCGATGGGCATTCCGGACGAGCCAAAGTTTGAGCATGTTACCCTCAAAACCCGGTTAGCAACGTCGGATTTGGTATGAAATTCGGAACAAGTGGATTACGGGGCCTGGCGACAGAATTGGCAGGAGCCGCCTCTGCCCTATATGCAACGGCATTCGCGACATTCCTGCTGGAATCCGGCCTGACCAGAATTGGCGACGAGATACTCATAGGGCGCGACTTTCGCGCCTCGAGTCCGGCCATCGCCGCCGTCTGTGCGGCGGCACTGTCCGCGCTCGGCTTCATCGTAGTCGATTGCGGCGCAGTCCCCACCCCTGCCCTGGCACTGTATGCTCAGGCGCGTAAGAGTGGTTGTTTGATGATCACAGGCTCGCACATTCCGGCCGACCGTAATGGAATAAAATTCTATCGACCCGACGGTGAGATCGACAAGGGTGATGAGCGGGAGATAACGCGCATCGCCTTGCAGTTGGAGAAGCGCGGATACGTCCTTGAAGGTGCTGTTGCACGTCGGCAGCACCGGGAGGCCGAATGCAAGGCCTTTTTCATGGCGCGCAATCGAAAGCTTATGGAGATTAATGCTCTAAAGGGCTTAACGGTGGGGGTATATCAGCACAGCACAGTCGCGCGCGATCTCTTGGTTGACATTCTCTCATATCACTGTGCGACGGTCGTAACCCTGGGACGTTCGGAAGGTTTCATTCCTGTCGACACTGAAGCGGTCTCTGACGAGACTGCTCAACAGTTCAAGCTCTGGGCCAAAGAGCATCGGCTTGATGCGGTCGTCTCGGCAGATGGCGATGGTGACCGCCCACTGGTAGCTGACGACCGCGGAGACCCCCTTCGCGGTGATTTGTTAGGCCTGATTACGGCGAACTTCCTGCAAGCGAAGGCAGTCGTCACGCCGGTCACATCAAACTCTGGTATCGAGACCGCAGGTTCTTTTAAAGTCGTGCGTACCAAGGTTGGATCGCCATTTGTTATTGCTGCCATGCTCGATTTGGTTGCGTCGGGTCACGAGCGCGTGGTTGGTTTCGAAGCAAACGGTGGTTTATTGACAGGCACGGACTTTGACCCGAACGGAACTAAACTGCCGGCGCTACCTACACGCGACAGTTTTCTCCCCATCCTCGCGGCACTTTCCCTTGTTAATACAAGTGGGCAGCCACTGTCGGAGATTGGCAGTTCCTTTCAATTGCCGGCGGCGGCGGCGGATCGCTTGGAAAATTTTTCCGTCGAAAGCAGCACTCGCCTCATGACATACCTTCGTACAGCGGAAACTAACATCGCCGCCTTCGTCGGGTCGATTGGAGTGGTAAGCAAGGTTAGCGATGTTGACGGACTTCGTATCACTCTCGCGGATAAGCGTGTCTTGCATTTGCGTCCATCCGGAAATGCCCCGGAAATGCGGTGCTACGTCGAAGCCGAAAATCGGGAGGATGCGGAGCTTTTGCTCCGGACTGGATTGGATCGAATTCGTAATTGGGCGCAAGGCTAAATAAAAGCCGCCTCCCTGCGTATTCCCAAATGACCCTGGGGGTCGCACAAGCTACTCAAGCGCGATCAGAACGTCCACAGTGTCCCGGCCCTGTCCGCTTTGAAGCGAACCGGAACGCCCGTGGAAACAGCCGATCCGTACCAGCCACGGAGCATCCGGTCGCTCATGGTCAAGGCAGCGCCTTGCGGTAGCGAACAGCCGGTCCCGCACTGACCGCCTGTGCCGCATGTACGATGGCGTTGGTGTCCAGGCCGTGGTGACGGTAGAGGTCCGCAATAGTCCCCGTCTGGCCGAAATGCTCGACCCCGAGCGCCTTCACGCGATGCCCGTTAACCCCACCGAGCCACGCGAGCGTCGCCGGGTGGCCGTCGATCACGGTGACGATGCCGCAGTCACGCGATAGCGGCGCGAGCAGCCGCTCGATATGACTCAGGGCGCCAATCGCGCCACGCTGCCGGGCTCGTTCCGCCGCCTGCCAGCCCGCATTAAGCCGGTCCGCGGAGGTGATCGCGAGCAGCCCGACATCGCGCCGGTCCTCCGCCAGAAGACCCGTCGCGGCAATCGCCTCCGGCGCGACAACGCCTTGGTAAGCAATGACGACACTCGCGTTCGGCCCGGGCGGACGCAGCCAATAGGCGCCATTGACGATGTCCCGCGCGAGCGCCGGTTTCATGTCGCGCAGCGGCTGCTCGAGCGGCCGGGTTGACAGGCGAAGATAGACCGATCCTCCGGTCTGATCACGCAGCCACGTCGTTTCATCCGGATTCCCCTCGCCATTACGTTGCATGTAATCGAAGGCAAAGCGCATGATCACGGACAGTTCGTCGACGAAGGCCGGTTCGAAGGCGCAAAGCCCATCCTGCGCCATGCCGATCAATGGGGTGCCGATCGACTGGTGTGCCCCGCCCTCGGGCGCCAGCGTCACGCCCGAGGGCGTTGCGACCAGCATGAAGCGCGCATCCTGATAGCAGGCGTAGTTTAGCTGGTCGGCCGATCGGTAGATGAAGGGATCATAGACTGTCCCGATCGGCAGCAGGCGCACGCCATTGATCGAGTGCGAGAGACCGAGCGCCCCGAGCATGATCATCAGGTTCGACTCGGCGATACCGAGCTCGAGGTGCTGCCCCTTCGGCCCAAATTCCCAGGTAAAGGTCGACGGAATGCGTTCGGCCTTGAAGGTGTCCGCCATGGTCTCCCTGGCGAAAAGGCCGCGCCGGTTGACCCAGCCACCGAGATTGGTCGAGACCGTCACATCGGGCGAGGTGGTCACAATGCGGTCGGCAAGCAGACTGCGCTCGCGTGCGATGTCGTTCAGGATCTGGCCGAAGCCCATCTGGGTCGAGAGCGGCTTGCCGGGCTGCCCCGGTGACGGAAGGGTTTCGGGCACCGGCACCGAAGGCGCAGACAGCCTCCTACGCCCCTCACTGAAGAACGGCGCTTTTGCGAAGAAGGCGTCAAGTTCCGCTTCCGGCAAGGTGGCGGCCGCCCATTTGTCCCACTCCTCACCCCGCTTTACGCCCATCTGCAGGCGGTAGTCTTCCATCTGCGTGGGCGTCATCTGCCCCGCGTGGTTGTCCTTGTGTCCGGCAAGCGGCAGACCGTAGCCCTTGATGGTGTAACAGATGAAGCAGACGGGACGGTCATGCTTGGACGCCGCCTCGAAGGCTTCGAGGAGGCTCGGCATGTCATGCCCGCCAAGGTTCGTCATCAACGCCTGCAACTCGTCGTCGGAGCGGCGTTCGATCAGAGTGGTGACCGGCCCTTGGTCTCCGATCTCGTCGAGCAGCCGCTTGCGCCAGGCAGCACCCCCTTGGAAGGTCAGCGCCGAATAGAGCTGGTTCGGACAGCGCTCTATCCACTCGAGCAGCTTCTCGCCCCCCGGCTCGGCAAAGGCAGCCTCTTGCAGAGCGCCGTGGCGCAGGACCATCACGTCCCAGCCGAAGTTGCGAAAAATCTGCTCGAACCGCTGCCAGAGGCCCTCCCGGATCACGGCGTCGAGCGACTGGCGATTGTAGTCGACCACCCACCAGCAGTTCCTGAGCCCGTGCTTCCAGCCTTCGATCAGGGCCTCGTAGATGTTGCCCTCATCCATCTCGGCGTCGCCGATCAGGCTGACCATTCGGCCCTCGGCACGCTCCTTCATCCAGCCGTGACCCGAGACGTAGTCCTGCACCAGCGACGAGAACAGCGTCTGAGCAACGCCGAGACCCACCGACCCGGTCGAGAAGTCGACATCGTCGACATCCTTCGTCCGCGAAGGGTAGCTCTGCGCGCCCTTGTAGCCGCGGAAGTTCATGAGCTTTTCGTGAGTCTGGTTGCCCGCCAGATACTGAAGTGCGTGGAAGATCGGCGCCGCATGGGGTTTGACCGCCACCCGATCCTGCGGGCGTAGGACCGAACCGTAGAGCGCGGTCATGATGGTGCTCAGCGACGCGGACGAGGCCTGATGCCCCCCGACCTTGATCTCATCGCCCTCGCGGACGTAGTTGGCGTGGTGGATCGTCCAGGCTGCGAGCCAGGAGACGCAGCGCTCGATCTCGTTCAGATATTCCAGTTTCCTCGTCATTCAGTTTCCCGCAAATCAGCTGCCGGTCTCACAGGACCCCCGCCCAAATGGTCAAAGATCGAGTTTCAACAAACCTGTCGCGCGCGACACGCAGGGGATGAAGCGGTGGCCGCGTGCCTCCTTGGACAGGACGGCATCCCGATGGATCGGCTGTCCCGCCAGCATTGCGCATTCGCAGGTCCCGCACACCCCATTCTCACACGAGGCCATCAACGGCACACCGGCCGCGCGCAGGGCCGCGAGCGCCGTGGTCTGCGCCGAAACCTCGACCATCCTGCCCTCACCCAGTTCTATGACGAATGGTTCCGGTGGCCCGCCATCAAACTCGGGAGGCTGGAAAGTTTCGAAATGAACAGTACCCTCGGGCCAGTGTTCGGCCGCGCGCCCCACAACCGCCATGAAGCCAGGCGGCCCGCAATAGTAAACCTGAGCCTCGGCCGAACGGTTCGCCAGCAGCGCGGCGATGTCCTGCCGGGTCTGAGGCTCGTCGTCGAAATGGATCCGCACATTGCCGCCAGGAAGATCGCGCCCGATCGCCGCCAAGAGTGGCGTGAGCGCCCGGCTGCGGGTGAAATAGTGCAACTCGAAGGGCTTGGCCTGCCGGGTGAGCGCGCGCGCCATGGCCAGAATCGGGGTGATCCCGATTCCCCCTGCCAGCAGCAAAGTCGGCCCCTCGCCTGACTTGAGCGCAAAATGGTTGCGTGGCGCGGAGACAGGCAGTGCGGAGCCGACGGCAATGGTTTCGTGGATCCACGCCGAGCCGCCACGGCCGTCATTCTCGCGCTTCACCGCGATGGTGTAGCGGCCCAGCTCGGTCGGGTCGCCGCAAAGTGAATACTGACGCACCTTCCCTTCAGGCAGATGGACGTCGACGTGAGAACCCGCTTCGAACGCCGGCAGCACAGGTTTGCGTGGGTGTTTCAGGTCGATGACCAGCACGTCGCCCGGCTCCTTGCGGACGGCGGTCACGGTCAGCTTCATGATAATACGCGGCGAGGCCATGGCGTTTCACTCGTCGATGGGCAAGATCAGATCACCAGGGCGGATCACGCCCCCGACGTCGATTGTGCAGTTCAGGCCGGAGCGGTTCAGAAGCCCCTCGTAGAGACCCGAAAGCCCGAGCAACTCCTCGATATACTTGCACGGCACATTCATCCGGGCGGCCCTGAGAATCGTTTCCCCGACCCGGAAGCGTTTGCCGACAAGATGGCTAAGCGGAACGCCTCGTGTCGTAAGATTGCGCCGGTGATCTTCGGGTGCGAGCTTGGCCTTGAAGCCCGGAATTCTGGGTTCGCCCTGCGCGATGGCGTCCAAGACTTCAGCTTCGATCAGCGTCACTTCGCGAACGTCAGGACGCGCGGAATAGGTCCCCGTCCCCAAGTAGTAGCGGTCTCCGACAATGCCTTGGCCGGCAATAAGCTGCGCCTGCGCCAGCTCCTCCATTTCATAGGAGGCAGCGGGCGCGATATGGACGTGAAGCAGCTTTCCTCGCCAGGTCATCATCGCTCTCGGAATTCGTCTCGTGGAACCTGCTGTCAAAACTGGCCTGATCAACAGCGCCAGTTGCATGGCATTTTACCGGTCCAGTTGGCTGTCTGGAAAGAAATACGAGGGGTCTCGGACCGTTTTCAGCGCCAGCTTTCGACGTCGCCCCGTCTCAGTTGTTCCGCGCCGGCATCGCGTCTTGCACCTGCTTGACAACCTCTCGCAGGACCTCAACGCCCTTCCCGATCTGCCGAATGCTCAAGGCGGCATAGCCCATGACAAGTCCGACGCGATCGGTGCGGCCTTCGTCCGATGGCCGTACGTAGAGCGGCGAGATCAAGTGTAGCCCCAGGCCAGCGTCGCGGGCGGATTCGACCAAGGCCGTTTCCCGCGATCGTGGCAGGTCATTGAACCAAACCGCGACGTGCAGTCCCGCATCAGCTCCCTGGACAGTGATGCGATCCCCGAAGCTGTGCTGCAAGGCACCCAACAACGTTTCCCGACGCTCGCCGTTCAGCCTGCGCACACGGCGCACATGGCTTTCGTAGCCGCCGCTCTCGATCAACGATGCCAGCGCTTCCTGTTCAGCGACCGGCGAATGCCGGTCTGCGAATTGTTTGGCGGTTGCGAACACCTCCTGCAATTCGGGCGGGAGGACGAGGTAGCCGATGCGCAGCATCGGCGAGAGCGTTTTGGAGATCGTGCCGAGATAGATGACAGCCCCGTGGTCCTCGAGACTGTGCAGCGGAGGGACCGGATTGATGTCGTAGCGATATTCGCTATCGTAGTCGTCCTCGATCACATAGGCGTTGTTGTGTCGCGCCCATTCCAGAAGCTGATGGCGGCGCGCGATCGGCATGACGCCGCCCAGCGGAAACTGATGCGATGGCGTCACATAAGCCAGTCGTGCTCCGATCCCCGCCAGCAACTCGGTCCTCATCCCGTCTTCGTCGACGATGACCGGGATGGGTGAAGCACCCGTACTGGCAAAGACCTGACGCGCCATCCTGTAGCACGGATCCTCGATGACGAAGCGGTCGGCGGGATCGAGAAGCAGGCGCGCGCACAGATCAAGGCCCTGCTGCGAACCGCTGACGATGACGATCTGGTCGAGGTCGCAGCTCAGGGTCCGGGCGCGCCAGAGATATCCCTGAAGCGCCTGGCGGAGCCGGCGCGAGCCGCGAGGATCGTCATAGGCAAGGCGCAGCGGGCGCTGCCCCATCGCCTCGTTCATCGCGCGTTTCCAGACCAATGATGGGAAATCCGACGGTGCCAGGTCCCCATAGCGGAACTCGACCTTCAGCCCAGTCGGCAGATAATCTGGCCAGGGTGACGTCGCGCCCAGCCGCTCGCCATATGCGGACAGGTGGATTGGGCCGACCCGTTTCGCGTGAGTGCGGCCCGTCTCATGGCCGATCAACGAAGACGCAACGCGAGGTCGCGCGCCTTGACGGGCTTCGATGAAACCCTCCGCAGCCAGTTGCTCATAGGCGACCGTCACCGTGGTTCGCGAAACGCCGAGGTCATTTGCCAGCGCCCGGGAGGATGGCAACTGACTGCCGGTTTCGTAGACGCCGCCGAGGATTTGCTCGCGAAGGGCTTCGTAGATCTGGCGTGCACCCATCGCATGCGAGCGCGCTGCAGACCCGGCACTTGAAGACTGGACCATCTCTTTCATCGCCAACTGGATATTTCACATTGGCCAGGTTGCCGTCAATCTTTCGGAACCCCAAGAAAGATCGCAGAGGCCGAATGACCAGCTCCCATCAATCCGAAACCGATACTCCCACGGGGTCGCTCAACCGCACCAGCCCCGGATTTGCCACCCGGGCGATCCATCATGGCTACGATCCGGCCGGCTTTTCCAATGCCGTCCAGCCGCCAGTGTTCCTGACGTCAACCTATAGGTTCGAAAGCGTGGCAGCAAACGATGCCGCCGCCGCCCTTGGTGGACGGCTCTATGCGCGCGAATACAATCCCACGACCGAGATCCTCGAGCAGCGGCTCGCGATTCTGGAAGGAGCCGAGGCGGGGCTGGTTGTTGCCTCAGGGATGGCGGCCTTCGGCACTCTGATCCTGTCGCTCCTGTCCCAGGGCGATGAACTCATCGTCCACAAGACGCTTTATGCGAACACGCTTGCCATGGTCGAACAGGCGGTCCCCCGCTTCGGCATCAAGGTCGTCGCGGTCGATCTGTCAAATCCCCAAAATCTCGATGCTGCGATCACCGAGCGGACGCGGCTGGTTTTCTTCGAGACGCCGGTGAATCCGCTGAGCCGCATCCTCGACATAGCGGCAATTGCCGAGCGCGCTCACGCGCGCGGTGTAAGGGTTGCAGTCGACAGCACCTTCGCCTCGCCCGCGCTCCAGCGACCGCTTGAGCACGGGGCGGACATCGTGCTCCATTCGCTGACCAAGTACATCAATGGTCATGGCGATGCCCTTGGCGGGGCGCTTCTCGGCGACGCCCAAACGCTCCGTACGCTGCATGAAACGGGCCTGCGCTACATCACCGGCGCAGCGCTCTCGCCGATGTCAGCTTTCCTGATCCTGCGCGGTCTCAAGACGCTGACGCTGCGTATGGAACGGCACAGCGCCACGGCCCTTGCGGTGGCTCGGGCGCTGGAAGCGCACCCGGCGGTGGCATTTGTGAGTTATCCGTTCCTGGACTCGCACCCTGATCAGGTGACGGCGCGAAAACAGATGTCCAACGGATCGGGCATGTTGGCCTTTGGCCTCCACGCTGGATACGAAGGCGCGCGCCGGATGATGGACCGGCTCAACCTGATCATTCGCGCCGTCAGCCTCGGCGATGCCGACAGCCTCATCTATCATCCAGCAAGCCTCACCCGTGCTCGGCAGCCGATCCGCAAGGATGCCCATTTGGCCGATGGAGTGGGCGAGGACCTCATGCGTCTCTCGGTGGGGCTTGAAGACGCTGATGATCTGATCGCCGATCTGCGGCGGGCTTTGGACGTCTTGTAATGACCTGGCATGCGGTCACCTCTGCGCTCACACATAGATCTGGAGCCTTGCCATGGCATTCCTGAGCGGTCTTTCCGCGTTCCCTATCACCCCAACCAATCGTGACGGCCGCGTCGATAGCGTTGCCCTGCGCAGGCTGATTGCTCGGCTTGGCATCGCTCAGGTCGATTCCATCGGTCTTCTCGGCAGCACCGGCACATACATCTATCTGTCGCGCGAGCAACGGCGGCGGGCGCTCTCCGAGACCTTGGACCAAACGGCGGGGCAAATGCCGGTCGTGGTGGGTGTGGGCGCGCTGCGCACCGATGAAGCCGTGGGGCTCGCGCAAGACGCCAAGGCCCTTGGAGCAGCTGCGGGTTTGCTTGCCGCCGCATCCTACACCCCGCTTACTGATGACGAGGTGCTAGAACATTTCTCCACTGTGGCGCGCGAAAGTGGCCTGCCGATCGTCGTCTACGACAATCCAGGAACGACGCATTTCCATTTCAGTCCACCCCTTGTCAGCCGCCTGGCAAAGGTGGCTGGGATTGTCGCCATCAAGAATCCGACAGACAAAAGCGATGCGATCAAGAACCACCTGACCGCCCAGAGGCGCACACTGCCGGAAGGGTTCTCGATTGGCTACAGCGGCGACTGGAACGCCGCCGAGGCCATGATCGCCGGGGCCGACACATGGTACAGCGTCCTCGCGGGCATCCTGCCCGAGGTCTGCATGACGATCGTCACAGCGGCGCAACAGGGGGATGCGGCCGAAGCGCGACGGATCAATGCCGCGCTGGTCCCGATCTGGAGCCTCTTCAAGGAGTTCTCGAGCCTTCGCGTCGTCTATGCACTCGCTGAATTGCTCGACATTTGTGCCGACCCCCCGCGTCCCATCCTGCCTCTGCCCCCAGCAGCGAAGCGCCAGATCGCCGCCGCGTTGAAAGGTTTGCCATCGGATGCCAGCCGGTGAACAGCAAACCCCGTTCGGCAAGTGAAAGGTATTTACCCGCTCATTTCGAGAACTGATCGAAAACAACGCACTCGGCGTGCTGATAGCCATGGCTGGAGCGGTCTCGACGCCAATCACACCCCCTTCGAACTCGACAATCGACTGCGGAGGTACAGACTGCGCAGGGCACTCCGCCCATGCCGCACCGTTCGCCTTCAAACTAGGAATCGGTGGTTTATCCATTGGAATGGCATCGAGCCGGCGCTTTACTTCCGGCCCGGTGCGCGCATTGAAGCCGGTGCCAATGCCGCCGGCGAACACCAGATTTCCGTCCTCGACATTCGCCAGAGCACGCTTCCCGACCGCCGTAACTGTTGCCGGGTTCGCAGCCGATGACGATGAACTCACCACTCAGCACGCATTTTGTCTCACCCATTCTTAGCGCCGGCCGGATCGATATGGACTGACACGAAGCTTGGAGACGGTGCCATCGAGGCCGAACTGGCAGACTTGCGCGAGAATGTCGCTGCCGCCGCTGATCTCGTCGCTCAGAACGATGCCGTTTGGCGGCGTTTCAGCAGGTTAACTAGCGCTTTGCGCCGATCGACGAGTGGCCGATCGCGAAGACCCTCGCCGTCGATCTTGAGCAGGTCGAAGCCGGCAAGCATGGTCCTGACGTCTCCCGCCGCGGCCAAGAGCCCGCTGAAGACTGGGAATGCGCGACAAGCCTTCTGGTCAACGACGAACGCCTCACCGTCTATTATAGCGTCCGAGGCGCCGAGCTCGGCCACCGCCCGGGACGATAGTCGGAAACCTGAGGGTCCCGTCGTGGAGGTTGCGGGTCGAGGTAGGCCCCCATCGATAGTCGTCCCATTTCATTTCGTGTAGCCAATCAGGGCCCTGCCGGACGCGGCCGACCAGCGGTCGATGTTCGCGACGACCCGAATGTCCAGTCTCGTGTAACCCAGCCTAAGCGGCCTGTCCGCCCAAAAAATGACATTCAGTTGCCTCCAGCCTTTCGACACGACCCACTTCACGATCTCGTAACTCGCCAAACTAGCGGCTTGTTGCTTGAGCTGCGCGTTCCTACGGTGTGGTCGCTTGGCCCAGCAACAAGAGCTCGGTTGCCAGGCGGGCGGAGGCTCAACGAGATAGCCAGCTCAGGACAAGGAGAGCAAGCAATGGTCGCTTTTACCCTCAATGGCGAGGCGCGAACACTCGACGTCGATCCAGAGATGCCGCTGCTCTGGGCGGTCCGTGACGTCATCGGACTCACGGGAACGAAATTCGGTTGCGGGCTTGCCCAGTGCGGCGCTTGCACGGTTCACGTTAACGGCATGCCGACGCGCTCGTGCCAGACCGCAGTCGGCGACATCGAAGGAGCCTCGATCACCACCATTGAGGGTGTGTCGGGCAAGATAGGCGAAACGGTCCAGGCCGTGTGGGCCGAGTTCGACGTACCTCAATGCGGCTATTGCCAGTCTGGCCAGATCATGTCGGCCGTGGCCCTGCTTACAGAAACGCCTAAGCCGTCGGACGATGATATTGATTCGGCGATGAGCGGCAATCTCTGCCGCTGCGCCACCTATCATCGCATCCGCGCGGCCATCCACGAGACCGCCAACCGGCTGGAGACTTGAGGCATGTCGCAGTTTCTCTCGAAGTATAACTCCGTGCGGCCCACGCGCCGCCGGTTCCTCGTCGGCGCGGGCGTCACCACCGCTGGCCTCGCCGTAGGCTACCGGCTAGTGCTGGCGGCGTCCGACATCGCACAAACGACTACTGCAAAGGTTCAGGCGAACCCCTTCCAGACCTATGTCGAGATCACAAAGGAGAACCGAATCATCATCTACTCCTCGCAGTTAGAGATGGGACAAGGCTCCTATTTCGGCATCGCCACCCTGGTTATGGAAGAGCTCGACGGCGACTGGGCGCAGGTGGACGTGGTCGGCGGATATGGCAATACCGCGCTCTACGGCAATCTCGCCTGGGGCGGGGCCGCACAGGCAACCGGTGGCTCCACGTCGATGAGTTCGTCGTGGGAACGCTACCGCAAGGCGGGTGCTGCCGCACGGGCCTTGCTGGTGGCGGCCGCGGCGCAGCGGTGGGATGTGCCAGCCGGCGAGATCAAAGTCGCTTCCGGGGTCGTGTCGCACGCCTCAGGGATGCAGGCGCGCTACGGTGACCTGGCTGAAGCCGCAGCGGGAATGCCGGTTCCCGACGACGTGCCGCTAAAGCCGCGCGACAAGTGGGCCCAGATCGGATCGGACAGCCTCAAGCGCTACGATTCCGCCGGCAAGACCAACGGCGCGCAGACCTACACGATCGACCTCATGATGGAGGGACTCCAGACGGCCGTTATGATCCATCCGCCGAAGTTCGGCGCCGAGATCGAGAGCTTCGACGCAACCAAGGCGAAGGCACTCGACGGCATTGTCGATGTCGTCCAGACGCCGCGAGGCATTGCCGTGGTTGGCAGGGACACCTGGACGGCGCTCAAGGGCCGCGAACTCGTGGAGGTGACCTGGAACGAGGAGAAGGCCGAAGGGCGCGGCACGGCCGAGATCATGGCCGAATACAACAAGGCAGCAGACGATCTGGGCGCGGCCACCGCGCGCGACGACGGTAACACTCCCGCAGCGTTCGCCAGTGCTGAGAAAATCATCGAGGGGCACTACGAATTCCCCTATCTTGTCCATGCTTCGATCGAGCCACTCAACGCGGCCGCCCGAATCAACGAAGACGGCACCATCGACGTCTGGGGCGGACACCAGATGCCCGACCTTTATCAGGCGGCTGCCGCTCAGGTAGGCGGCACCACGCCGGAAAAGGTGAGGCTGCACGTGATGAAGACCGGCGGCAGTTTCGGCCGCCGCGCGGTCTTTGATGCAGATGTCATTATCGAAGCTGTTTCCACAGCGCGTGCACTGGGACGCGGCAAGCCAGTGAAGGTGCAGTGGACCCGCGAGAATGACATGCGGGGTGGGCGGTACCGGCCGGCCTATGTGCATGCAGTCAAGGCGGGGCTCGACAAGAAAGGCAATGTCGTCGCTCTCCATGACCACATCGTGGGCCAATCGGTCTTGGGCGGTTCGACCTCTGCGGCGATGATCAAGAACGGCATCGATCCAACCTCCGTAGAGGGCGCCACCAACCTGCCCTATGCGATCCCGAACCTGAAGGTCGAGCTGACCACCACGGACGTGAACATCCCGGTGCTGTGGTGGCGTTCGGTAGGCTCCACCCACACCGCTTACGCGGTGGAAACCCTGATCGATGAGCTCGCCGCCGCTGCGAACCGTGATCCGGTCGACTTCCGCTTGTCAATGCTCGGTCACCATCCACGGAATGCCGCCGTGCTTAAAGTGGCTGCTGAGAAGGCAGGCTGGGACAAGCCTCTGCCGGAAGGCCGTTTCCGCGGCGTGGCCCTGCATGAAAGCCTCTCGACCTATGTCGCCGATGTGGTGGAGATCACCCTCAACGATGAAAATGGTTTCAAGGTCGACCGCGTTGTCTGCGCGGTAGATTGCGGCACCGCGATAAATCCTGACCAGATTCGCGCTCAGATGGAGGGCGGTATCGGATTCGGGCTAGGTGCGATCCTCCAGGAGGAGCTGACCCTGAAGGGCGGTGTCGTAGACCAAGAGAACTACGATACCTATACACCGCTCAGGATCGAGCAGATGCCGCGAGTCGAGGTGCACATTGTGCCGTCCGAGGAGCCGCCCACGGGAGTTGGTGAGCCAGGTGTGCCGCCGATCGGCCCGGCCGTCGCCAACGCGCTACGGGCGGCGACGGGCAAGACTATCCGCAAGCTGCCGATTATAAAGAACATGTCAGGAATGACACCATGAAACAGCCGCGATGAAGATCGCGCCGTTTTCGAAACGCCTCCTGACAGGCGCTCATCTCCATGGGTCAAATTCCGGCGGCTGCCCGCTCCAATATCCGGTTTGGAGACGGCACCCCGTGTTCTGAACGACCACAGACGGGCCTTGGCGCCGGTTCCACTGAAGAACCGCTTTCGAGACGCAAATGCGTCCACTCCATGAAGAGCACAACCGTATAGCACCAGGAAGGCTAGCTACCTCCATCGCTTCGGAGACCCAGGCCCACAGAAAACCGAACCTCCCGAGCTCAGAGGCGCTCGTGATCACAATCGCGCTGGTGCGTGGATCATTGTTCAAGGGTTTGCCGATAGGCAGGCGAGATGGCCGATCGACATGATCTTCGCCCGATGCTCTACAAACACAATGCCAGCCGCTGTCACGGAGTCGCGAAGACGAAGGCAATGTGGGTCGACGCCGATACTCATCGTTTGGTTGACAGAGCGCTTGGAATGCCATGCGCTTCACATCGGAGTAGCCATCCGGGAAGCCTGAAGCGCTTTGAAAACGCATGTGCTGCGGCTGTTATTCATAGCGTGGATGACTTTGATCAAAACAATCGATTTCATCACTCTTCCGGAATCGTGCATGGACAAAAAAGAGCCTCACGCACCAATCACACGCTGCTCTAACGCGTGACGAAAGCTGCCTTAGGTATAATCCAAAGGAGAAAATCTTCGATGCGCCCTGACGTGCAGTGGAGGTCGTGCCGAGAAAGTGAGTTGCAACTGGCCGACAATGTCGGGCGGTGCGACCATGGTCGCTTCGGAGAATGAAATCGGGCCAGTTCACGGGGGCGGTACTGTTATTCGTCGACGGCCGCCCTTCCCAAGAACAGGCGGCATCGCAAGTTGGTTCTGCCGATGAAAACGACATCGCCGGATACAGGTCAGCAGCCGCTCAGGATTGGATGATCCAGCCAAGCTCTCGGCGTGATGGCACTGTAGGCGTCACAGTCGAAGCATCTCATTGATCGTTTATGAGGCTTTCTTCGATGCCGCTGATGCCTGACGGGCGGTCGCAGCTGCAGGCGACAACACGCCTATTTAGTTGGAAACAGTCGAGGTAAGCCAATTTGGCTTCCCGTTACTATTTGGAGAAAGAAATGCTGTGCCTAGGAATCAGCGGCGGACTTGACCAAGTCCATGAAAACCGATTCGAGCGTCCGAACGCCTTTATGCACGATGGCGCCGCGGTGCTCGTCCGAGACGGAAAGGTGATAGCCGCCGTAGAAGAGGAACGCCTCAATCGAATCAAGCACTCGAACAAGCTGCCAAGTGGTTCGATTCAATACTGTCTCTCGACGGCCGGGGTTCAGCTCAGCGACATTGATCGTGTCGCGGTCTACGCCAGCGAGCCCTATGCCAACGCCATGCTTGAAGGTATGTCCGCTTCCCAACCGGACATTCTCTCCACTCCGTTGGATGCTAAAATGTTGGTGCAGAACCTGTTAGCGCGTGAGTTCGGCACTAAGTTGGACAGTTCGCGTATTTCATTCGTAGGTCATCATCAGGCGCACGCCGTGAGCGCCTTTGCAATGTCGGGCTTCGAACAAAGTCTCATTCTAGCGATTGATGGCTGTGGTGATTTCCTGTCGGGCCTTGTGGCGGTAGGGTCTGGCACAGAAATTACGCAAATCGAGGCTTTCCCGGAGGACAATTCTCTTGGGCTGTTTTATCTCGAGACGATCCGCTGTCTCGGCTACGGCATGTTCGACGAGTATAAGGTAATGGGACTCGCGCCCTATGGCGACCCCGCTCCCTATCGCGAGCTCTTCGAGCAGTTGTACGAGCTCTCCGCCAACGGTGGCTACCGTGTTCACCTCGACCGCATCGGTCCGGCGTTGCTCCGCAACATCGAGATCAGGCGAAAGGGAATGCCTTTCACCCAGCAGCATCGAGATGTGAGTGCGTCACTGCAGGAAGCGCTTGAGCGGATCGTGTTCCACATTCTCCGGCACCACCGTGAGGCCACCGGCATGAAGCGGTTGTGTCTGGCGGGAGGGGTAGCCCACAACTGCACGATGAACGGCAAGCTGCTGTATTCAGGGCTTTTCGAAGACATCTTCGTGCAACCCGCGTCTCACGACGCTGGCTGCGCATTGGGAGCTGCGCTGATAGTCTCTAACGAGATGGGCCGCCCCGCGCCGCGTGAGCGACTGCAGGAGGTCTATTGGGGTCCTGATCTCGGGAGCGACCGCGCCGTGGAACAGGAACTGAATGCATGGTCCGGACATCTCGAGGTTGAACGCTCTTATGACGTAGCGAGCAGTGCAGCCCACTGGATCACCAACGGCGCCGTGATCGGCTGGGTGCAGGGTCGTTCGGAGTTTGGGCCACGTGCGCTGGGCAACCGCAGCATTCTTGCCGACCCTCGGCCCGCTGCAAACAAGGACCGGATCAATGCCATGGTCAAGAAGCGCGAAGGCTATAGGCCTTTCGCACCATCTGTGCTGGAAGAGGATGCGAGCGAATTTTTCGACCTCCCGGACGGTAAGCACGAATTTCCATTCATGAATTTCGTCGTTCGCGTGCGTGACTCAAAGCGCGCCTTGTTGGGTGCCATTACGCACGTTGACGGTACGGCTCGGCTGCAAACAGTATCGCGCGATGCCAACCCAGCTTACTGGGAGGTCATCAATGCCTTCAAGAAGCGGACAGGCACTCCAATTCTGCTCAATACGTCCTTTAACAACAATGCTGAACCGATCGTGGATACGGTTGCAGACGCGATTGCCACATTTTTGACGACAGAGCTGGATGGACTTGTGGTCGGGCCCTTCCTGGTAAAAAAACGGGCTGCAACGCTGCAGGATTGGACTGCGCTTGCGATTTCATTGCCTCCCTCAGTCTCCCTCCATCAAACCCGTGCTTACACAGCGCGAGATCATCAGGAGACTGTCTGCGAGATTATTCCGAACCACTCCAGCATTGACAGTGTGCGAATTTCAAACGACTTGTTTAATCTACTGATGCGGATCGAGGGCGAAGCCGTGTTGCGAGATCACCTCAATATGATTGAGCCGGATCAGGCCAGGCATGCAGCTCTAATGGAGGGCCTGCGAAGACTGTGGGAGCAGCGCCTGGTTCGGTTGCATCCCTCACAAGCTGGTCGGATGGATCATGGGTCCGATCAAACGCTGGACCAGCCCAATAAGCAATCAGCCTGATAGAGATGCACCTCAAGCTCGGCCAATCAAGGGGTGTTTGTCGACCCCGCCTGCGAGCTCCCGCTGTGATTACGGGGTCGTCGCCTACGCGGCGGCGCCCACCAACATCTCCATCAGTCGCTTCGGCGACAAAGCCAATCATCTCCCGTAAGAGCAAGTGCTTTCGGGCAAGGTCTGCAGGTTCAAGGAGTTCGTTGAAGGCGCCGCCAGCTGGAGCTGCGTCGAGCGCATCATCGCGCATGGTCGAGCTCGGCGCCCAAGGGAAATCGCCCAATTCGACACGCGTGCGTTTGCGCCTCATTCAAAACCGCTGCGCGGGTGGTCGAGGTGAAATCGGAAGTCCGTCTGTGCCAGCCGACGACGTTCCCGCAGCGCATCCTGCACATCGCCCTCGATCGCATTCCTCAACTCGCGACATACGACGGGGCGCAGGCGCCGGAAACGAACCCGCCCACCGCAACCTGCAAACTCCCGCCTGTCCTCACGACGGAGCAATCCTGTCGCCTGACCAGGCGCGTGGAAAAGCATCACAAGGGTGACCACAGCGTCGCTTCAGGCCGTCAAACGCTATTGCCGTGCGTCAAGGCGGACTAGGTGACCCGTCGGGAAGCCGGCACCAGCGGCTTTGTCGGGACAAGACACATGCTATTGGGATTTGACCGCCGCAGCCGCGAGCATCGCTTCTCCCATCGCAATGGCCCCTTGGGCACGCAGCATTTCGCCAGGGTTCTGAATGTCGCGCAACTCTTTGTTCTGGCTGATTTTTGATTTTCCAACCAGGCCGGTGATCTCGATCTCCAAGGCGACGATTGCCCTGACCATCGTGTCGATGAAGTCCTTCGGCGCGTCGCCCATCTTCCATGGGACCGGCTGCGAGGCTTCTTGCATGTGAGTGAGCTTCGCCACGTTGCGGCGCACATACCGCTCATCATCCCGGACAGTGATGCGTCCGTGGGCATGGACGACGAGATAGTTCCAGGTCGGCACCTGCTTGTGGAATTCATGCTTGCTCGGATACCAGTTCGGCGAGATGTAAGCGTCGGCCTCACGGAAGATTACGAGAACCTCATCGCCATTGGCGACTTCCTCCCAGACTGGGTTCTTGCGAGCGACATGGCAATTGAGAACGCCCTTGTCTCCCTTCGAGCGGTCAAGCTCGAAAGGGAGGTGGTTCGCGTCCAGCGTGCCTTTGCTTTGGGTGACGAGGATACCCAGCGGGTGTCTCTCGATAAGGTCAAACAGGGCGTTCTGATCAGGGACGGCAAAATGAGGCGGAACGTACAACGGTTTATCTCCTGTCGCGAATCTGCGGTTGTTAGTAATCGGCGGGGCCTTACGGAACGTGCCCCTGAATCTTCGCTGCCGTCGACGAGTGCCCCGGATTTCGGTGTCCACCACGCTCAAGCACCGCCATCGTGAAGTGGGCGGGCACATCAGATGCCGCCGCATATGAGTGAGGTTGGTCAGTGACAAGCCGCGCACTCTCGCCTTCGCTTAAAATTTCCACGTGGGTACCTACCACAACGCTCAGGGCACCCTGACTGACCGAGATCAGCTCGCGCGTATCCGGACTATGAGCGTCCGCGGAAAACACATCGCCCGGCATCATGACCCAGCTCCACAGTTCGAACATCGTGCGTCCCGAGGTCGACGAATGCAGTTGCGCAGAGCTTCCCTTGGCGCTCGTCCAAAGCCTCCTGGTCTCTGTCCGCTCGATGGGAAGGCGCACCGTGGAAGGGTGCTCGTTCAACAAATCGGCCACCGAGAGCGAAAACGCCGCCGCCAGCCGACACAGTATGCCGATACTGGGGTTCGCCCTACCCTGCTCCAGCGCGACCACGGTTCCCTTCGATAGGCCACTTAGTTTAGCCAGGCGATCCAGGGTCAGGCTTTGGTCACGCCTCAAGTCTCGGATCCGGGCTGCTATCGCTTGCCCAAGCGCTTGCTCGGCATCAAACGCTTCCGTAACATTGGTCATTATATTGACTTGGGTCCTCGGCTCACGTATTGCGGTCAGTATAATGACCGGCACGAAATTGCAACTGCCCGTTAGGAAGGAATAACCGATGCGTTTTGAGACGAAGGCGATCCACTGCGGCCGAGGTGTCGACGCGTCCACGGGGGCCGTATCCATGCCGCTGCACACCAGCACGACGTTCGAACGAGGCGCCAACGGGTCATTTCCGTCCGGCTTCGAATACACAAGGGATGGAAATCCGACACGCAATGCGTTCGAGGCGGCCATGGCGACGCTTGAGGGAGGGGGAGACGGCATCGCCTTCGCTTCGGGCATGGCCGCAATCGCTGCAGTTTTCGAGAGCCATCCGTCGGCGGGTCGGATCGTTCTGCCGGATGACATGTATTTCGGCATTCGTTCGCTGATCGAAGAGACCGACATTGGGTCTCGCTTCGACTTTGCCCCCGTCGACATGCGCGATTTGGATGCTTTGCGCGCCGCGGTGACATCGAAGCGGACTGGCCTCGTCTGGGTCGAGACGCCGTCAAACCCGATGATCCGCGTTGTCGACATTGCGGCCATCTGCGCAATCGCGCACGAGGCAGACGCCTTGGCGGTGGTGGACAATACGTGGGCCACCCCAGTGCTTCAACTGCCACTCGAAATCGGGGCAGACGCGGTGATGCACTCGGCGACAAAGTACATTGGCGGCCACTCGGATTTGATGGCCGGTGTCGTCATTGTCCCAAACGCGTCACCCCTCGGTCGCCCATTGCGGATGGTCCAGAAACACAAGGGCAGCGTCGCAGCGCCCTTCGACTGTTGGCTGGCGTTGCGGGGCCTGCAGACATTGCCGGTCCGCATGCGCGCCCATTGCGAAGGCGCCCAGAAAGTGGCCGAGGCCCTGGCGTCTCATCCGCGCGTCGAAAAAGTGCTCTTTCCTGGTTTGCAAACTGATCCGGGACACGATCTTGCTACGCGGCAAATGAGCCATTACGGAGCGATGCTATCCTTTATCGTCGAGGGCGGAGCCGATGCTGCAATGGCCGTGGCCGGCCGCCTGAAGATTGTTGTCCGGGCGACAAGCCTTGGCGGGACGCATTCTCTGATAGAGCATCGCGCATCCGTTGAAGGTGCGAAGTCCAAAGCGCCAGGCGGATTGCTGCGAATTTCTGTAGGGCTTGAACATCCTCAGGACATTATAGATGACCTGATGCAGGCCCTAGGCGAAACCTGCAAAGCGGGAGTCCAATGACGGGTGCAAGAACTCTGGCGCCGCTTTACGTGACGGCTGGCGCAGCCGACGATCGGCAGAACAATGTTCCTGCTGAGTAGAACGCACGTCCTCTGGTGAACCGCTACCGCCGTGTCGCATTGTCTCGGGCGTGGTGGTCGCCTGGGTGATGAACGTCTTCGGGTTTCCGGACGATGGCCACGCGCTCGACCGGATAGCGGAAATACCCAGATTTGCCGTTGACCTACTGCTGCTCGACCTCGTCGGAGATCGCGGTCAACAGATGGGATGGATGTGCTGGCACTACGGCAGTTTGACAAGCCGGCCATCGGGGCGCTAGCACCGTCCAAAGCCAAGAGTCGCAGGGCAGAACTGACCGCACCCAGCGGGCTGCGGGACCCATCAGCTAACGGCCAGGTTGGTACCTCAAGGCGCATCAGCACCATGGATGTCACATTGTCCTTGTTGCGAGCGCGATTTCGGAACTTCGTTGTGACGCAGTCTGTGCACAGAGCGCACCGCTCTAAGCAAATGAGCGGACGAACGACACCCAGTGGAGGAGAGAAGTGATGCGGCGTCAAGATCCTCCGCGCTTTGCGGCAAACACACTGATCCCTCTTCACAACCCGGTCTTTCGTTCTATCTGGACAGCCACGCAGATATCCAGCCTTGGCTGGCTGGTGCAGAGCGTGGCTATAAGCTGGCTCATGGCGACGATTTCAGCCTCCGATCTAATGGTTGCGCTCGTACAGGCTGCATCGACACTGCCCGCGTTCTTCTTGTCGATCCTTGCTGGAGCCATTGCAGACAGCTTCAGCCGCCGCGGCGTGATGCTTGCCGGACACTGCCTTATCGCACTGGCATCCACGGCGCTGGCACTCGCTGTGGGACTGGGCTTTGTTAGTCCATGGCTGATCCTGGGACTGAGTTTCTTGGCCGGATGCGGCTTTGCCTTGAACGATCCAGCATGGCACGCGTCGGTAGGCGATATCCTGGAAAAGCGCGACATACCCGCCGCAGTGACGCTGATGTCGGTGGGCTACAACGTGGTTCGGAGCATAGGACCGGCGCTGGGCGGTGTAATCTTAGCTTTGCTAGGCCCCCTTACGGCTTTCGCCCTCGCTGCGCTGAGTGACTTGGTCCCGTTGAGCGCTGTTCTGCGCTCAAAGTGGCAAGTTCGCTTTTCGCCTCTTCCGCGCGAGCGGATGACTACGGCCATTCATGATGGCATGCGATTCACGGCAATATCCTCAGAGATCAGAGTGGCGATTGTGCGTGCAACCCTATTCGGGCTGTCAAGCATCTCGATCCTTGCTCTGCTCCCCCTCCTGGTTCGCGACCAGCTGGCGGGAGGGCCAATTGTTTACGGGGTGCTATTGGCTGGCTTCGGCACAGGCGCCTTCATAGCCGGCATTGGCAGCAGCTACTTGAGACGCATTACGTCCCAGAACCGATTGATCACGCTCGCATCCGTTGCTTGCGCAACGTGTTGCCTTTTGATGGCCCTCACATCGTCGGTGGCTGTGGCGGCGATCGCGCTTGCAATCGGTGGCGCTGGCTGGGTTGTCACCTGGACCGGAACCGACGTGTGTGTGCAGTTGGCAAGCCCAAGGTGGGTCGTTGGTCGGACCCTGTCCATCTATTACGCCCTGACCTACGGCGGCATGGCAGCGGGCAGCTGGATCTGGGGTGCTGTCGCGCAGTACTATTCGCTGACGTGGGCTTTGGAAGGTGCTGCAGCGGCACTGTTGCTGGTCGCGGCTGTGGGAAAGCTATTGCCAGTGCGGCTATGGGAGGAATCGGATCAAGCGGCCGTCGACTTCAGGCCACCAGAACTGGCCCTCCCTTTGAAACCCAGGAGCGGTCCGATCGTGATCAAGGTGGAGTACTCGATACCCGAGGAGAGTATCGATGAATTTCTGAGCTGCATGCGCGAAAGGCGGCGCGTTCAGAGCCGCGCCGGTGCGCGGGACTGGACCCTCCAGCGCGACCTTCAGAAGTCGACGCTTTGGACCGAGACATTCCGCACGCCGACATGGACGGACTATCTTCGTCTAAACCATCGGCTGACGGTGAATGACAGGGAGGTAGGCGAGCGCCTTGCCGCTCTGCACATGGGTGATTCTCCGCCTCGCATCTCACTTTCAATCGAGCGGTCGACAAGCCCCGCCCCCGGCAGCCAAGTCCAGCCTGTGCCTTTTGTATCGCGCCCGTGAGATAACCAAGACTTGTCTGGGCTTGGACACGGAACGAGCTACTCCTTGATTTGTCGAGCCTGCCCGGATTGCAAATCGTTCCGGCCGGTTAGGCGAGCATGAGAATTCGCGCGGCAATTATGTCAATCACGGGTCCCATGTTCAGCCCGCCCCCCCTCTGCCGCCAGATCGGCTTGAGCACGGATTCAGGTCGCCCGTCCTTTGCATAGCGGCGGGCAACGAATAGCAAGGGGGCGAAGGGTATCCCCGTCTGCGAAGCGGGCAGAGGAGGAATCCGCAAGGCGGGTTGCTGGGGAGAGGGGTCGCGCGCCTCTTTCCGCCTCACTTAGAAAACGTGCGGCCAAGCACGTTCATGTCGGCCGTGGGCGGCCGCAACAATTGCCTACAAGGCGCAAGCGTCGTCACATATTAAGCGTAGCCGCGCGACAACCATCCGTGGTCACGCGCAATCCTGCGAATTGTCAAGCGGAGACAACGATCGCGGCACCAAGCAAAGTGGCGAACCCGATTCTGCTCGGGAGATCCCAAAGCTCTCCGAACCCTATTAGATCCATGAAGCGAAACACGGCGCCCTGAAGCAGGTAAAGCAGCAGTGTGCTCTGACCAAGCTCCACCGCAACAAAGCGAGTTACGCGAGTTGAATGGCCAACTCTCCAGCATAGGAACATAAGCTGCATTGTGACTGCAGAAGTTGCTACGGAGCCAATGAACATCAGCAACACTTGTCTCGCCGACTCTCCATCGTAGATCGAAACGAGATTGTTGTAGACGTAAGTCCCTTCCCCAAACAAGAAAGCACACTCACGGCGTGCCGAGCAGCTTGGCCAAGGAGCCGCACTGGGGCCTCCGGAGTGAGTGTTATCGCTCAAGCAGCCACGTCGGCGCGGCCTAAAATCTTCGATGAGCGCGTCAGGAGAGCGTCGATCTCCACATTTCTTCCAGGAGATCGTCCCCACATCATCATGGCCACGGCTCTAACGGGCTGGTGCCCTCCCTTTCCCGTTTTTTGTCTCGATGCTCGGTTGCGCCGCCCGCCGGGGCAAGGCAAAAAAATCGTCGAGGCTGAGCCCCCACTGCGGCTTCGGCGAAATATTCATCCACGGGTTCGCATCACCGCGGGCAGCGGGCGAGTTCGTCGATAGGAGTGCGGATGGAAGTAGGCGATGCACATCGTCACCAGCGGCTCAGATTGTGTGAGGTCCACGGCTCGCTGGTTTCCGCCGACGACGGCGCGGACGGCATCGGTATGCGCAGAGCGGGTCCGTCGGCTTGGCGTCAGTTTCGGGGCAAGGGGCTATTGCTGGTCGCGCGGCGCTGAGTTGGGCGGAAGGATCGACGGCGCAACCCGGGGCTCCCGCGCGACGAGCAGGTTTTTTTCCCGGTCTGACCTGGCCTCGACTCCAGATGTCGCGATGACCGACGTGGCCGGCGCGATTGAACGGGTCTCATGCCCAAAGCTGCCTCGGTGCCCAGTAGCGGCACCGCATGACCCACCCGGCGCTGCTCGAAGTAAACCGCGGCCAGCCAACATCCGAAGGTGCGCCAGACCCGATGTCGCGGCGGCCTGATGGCTCCGGCGCCGTGCCGCGGCAGAAAGCTGCCGATCTCGTCTGGCATGGTCGCTGACCGCATCGTCACCCGGGCCATCGCAGCGACTTTTCTCCGTTACAAAGTCCCCGCGGGACGGACTGCCAGTTCACGCCAGGGCCAACAGCACCCGCAGGGGCGACCGCCGCGTCTGCCGGTCCTGCGAGTAGAATAAGATCGGGAAGTGCGGCTTCATCCTCGATGCCAGAGCTCGCTTCGCCGTACCGCGGCCGCCATAGCCCCTTGCGCTATCACGAGTCAGCCCACCTTTCTAGCTGGCAGCCATCGGGAGCCGATCCGCAACCACAGGGCGGCACCTGTCGGCCCTGCCTCCGTGTCAACGCAGAACATGATGCATATTCCCAGCGCTTTTTGACAGAGCGAACTACAAAATGCAGAACACTGACTCTCCGCCAAATGAATGCTGCGAGCAAGCAGCAGGCGGAGGAACTCCGTCTGGACTGAGTACCTGTTTCAACGTGAACAAATAAATTGTAGCCAGTTCACGAAACGCCAGGCCCGCTCCTCTGCCGTCCGATCGTCCAGGAAATCCCCGCGGCGCGCACCACGCCAGACACCTCCTTGCCGATATGATGCTCAAGCACCGGCCGCCAGGGCACCAGCGTGAACTCGCGCGATTTCTCGATGACAGCGTATTTTCCGCCGGCGAGCTCGACGCAGCGGCGCAGCGTACCGTCTATTCGATTGCCATGCTGCGCTTCAGAATACGAGAGCCCGAGTTCGTCCGAGAGCTGACTGGCAACACGGTTCAGCTCTCGTTGGCGCAGCATTGAAAGCATGTTGGCGCGATAGATGACCCGATCCTGCGCATCATGGGCAAGACCTTGCGCGATCAGCCACTGCTGTCGGCGGGCCTGGACCTGACGTACTTCTCGACCGAAGCCAGAGTCGCGCAAGGACTCAGGGTGGGCTGATACCAGCTCCTGGTCGATCCAGGTGGCGCCGTCAAAGCCTACTTGGCTCTCCAGCGGCATTGATGAGAGCTTGTCGACGACAACAGGCTGGGCCCTCGCTCGTTGACGCTCGTAATCCGCGACGCGGTTGAGATGGTCGGGCGCGACTGTCCATGTGCCGTTCGGCTCGCGCTCGACGCCACCGGTCGCACGGCGGATCGCCTCCAGTCGCCGCACGTGCGTTTCGGCAAAGCGTTCGGTGGCCGAGGGGTCATGCTTGAGATGGATATCGATGCTGTAGCGCCCGTCGTTGACCGTGGCGATGCCGGCAATTGTGCGGTCGACTTTTCTTGGCCCGGTGTCCCTCGGCCTGATCCGCACTATGCAGCCTTCTGGTGTCGGTTGGGTGGCCTCGCCTTTGCCGATATCAAAATAGTGGCTTTTGCCGTCCACGCCGTCGACGACGAGGTAATGGCGGTCAGTGATTTCGTCGGCCAGCCCGCGCCCGACGACACGTCCGACCACGGTTTGGGCCGACCCGTCGGATCGATCGTGGATAAGATAGTCGGCGGCACTGCGGACGAGCCCCTTGCCGGTCAGCTCGCGATGGATGGTCTTGACAATGTCGCCGCGCTCGCCGATGCGGCGTAGCGTGGCTTCGAGATCATCCTCCAGGCGCCAGCGACCCGAAGGCATCTCCTCGGCGAGGCCCATCCGCTCGAGCTTGCGCAGGCGGCCCTGGTGCAGCGTCTGGCGAAAGGTGTCTCGGCTGGCTGGTGAGACATGCCCCTCGTCGCGCATGCGCATCAGCTGCCGGTCGATGCTGGTGAAGCGTTCCTGCTCCATCTCCTGGCGCAAGCGCTGCTCGATCTCGCGGTCGGTGCGCGGGCCAAGGTCGAGGCTAACCAGTTCGGCTGCGCGCTCGCGCAGGCCAGAGGAGATGTAGTCCCGCGCGATGACGAGGTTTTCGCCGTGATCGTCCCTGCCGCGCACGATGATGTGGGTGTGAGGATGGCCGGTGTTGAAATGGTCGACGGCCACCCAGTCTAGCCTGGTCCCGAGGTCTTCTTCCATTTGCGCCATGAGGCGCCGGGTGAGCAGCTTCAGGTCATCATACTCGATACCGTCTTCAGGGGCGACGATGAAGCGGAACTGATGACGGTCACCGTTCGCGCGATCGAGAAAGGCCCTGCCGTCCGCGTGGTCTTTGTCGGCAGCGTAGAGCTCGCCACGCTCGCCTTCCCGGGTGACGCCGTCGCGCTGGAGGTAGCGGAGGTGCGCACGAGCTCCGTCGACTCCCTTGCCGGCCAGCTTGACGATGCGTGCCTTGACGACTGCGCGCCGCTGCCGAAACGCCGCGTGGCGGTCGCGTGCTCTAAGAACGGCGGCAGCAGCCCCGCCGCGCCCCACCCGGCTTCCGATGAAGCGGCTGCCGCGTCCGCTCCTGCCGCCTGCTCGGTTGACCGCGGCCTGGACCTGGCCAGCGTAGCGTTTGCCCGCCTTCGAGCCGCGCGAGCCAATTTTGCCGAGCCTCGGCGTGAATTCGTCATCCTGCATGCGGCCTCCGATGAACCAGCAGCAAAATCAGAGGCTTGCGCGCCAGACCCTCCTGGACCCGCAGGCAACCTCCCGGGAAAACGATGTGCAGACAAACACTTCGCCGCCCTAGGAGGCGATGCCTTTATCTTGCCTTCCGCGGACCTGCCTCCCTGCCCCCCGCCCGAACCGCGGTAGCCGCTGCCCTCACCTGCGATCCGGCCGGCCTGACCTTGCTCGCTCCGATCCGAGCGGCACCAGGAGGTGGCCATTCGGGCCGGTCACGGAAACACCGTTTCGGAGGAAAAACAGCGACTGCCCGGAAGGGATTCCCGGCGCGCTTTTGGAACGGGATTTGTCGGTGAGCGCGTCCATATCGGCGGCCGAAATGCCCGCCGCCTTGACCTCTTCCAGATACGAAACCGTCTCGCTGGGCAGTGGCCGCCCACGCTGCAAATGCTGTTCGTAGCGCTCCGGCCCGGCGTTATAGGCTGCAAACAGGCCTGGAAATCCGAAGCGGTCATACATGGCGCGCAGATAGGCAGTGCCTGCCAGAATGTTGTCGCGAGGGTCGTGCGGGGCGGCTCCCAGGCCAAGCTCTGCGCGCAACTCCTCGTAGGTGCCTGGCATCACCTGCATCAGGCCAATGGCACCGGCGCTCGACGTGACCGGCCGTCCATTGAGCCTTGTCTGCCCCCGGCTTTCGGCATCCATGACGGCATAAATCCAAGTCTGTGGAATGCTGAAACGCCGGCTTGCTTCGGCTACGAAGGGCTGCCATCTTGCAAGCTGCGGACTATGGGAGATGACGACCGGCTTCGTGTTGGTCGCCGCGGAACAGGAGCATGGTGCGAGAGACACCATGCCCAGCATCAGGAGGGTCACTCGGTCCATAGCGGCACGAGCCTCCCGATGATATTTTCGGTCGGCACCGGCCCGAAATAGCGGCTGTCGAACGAGCGATTTTTGTCGCTGCCGAGTAGGAAAACCTCGGCAGCGGCGAGCTTTCGGCAGGCATTCCACCAAGGCAGCGGACGGTGCTGCGTGTCGGTTGCAAGCCGGCGCGCGACAATCTCGCCGCCGATGATGATGGCGTCGCCGAAGGCGCAGACATGCTCGCCAGCCAGCGCGGTAAGGTGCTTGACCAGCGGCACGTTGCTGGGCAGATAGAAGCGTTCGGCGGCCAGATAGACGACCGGTTTTGGCGGGCGGACGAGTACGAGATCACCAAGAGCCGGCGATCCGGACGCGACGCGATAGAGGCCGACCGGCGCACTCGCCGAGGCGTTCCAGACCAGCCAGGGCGATGGTTTGCCGAAGGCGGCGAAGCCGATCAGGGCAAGGCCCATCGTGGCCATGGCGATCGTCTTGCGCGCCCGAATGCGCCGCAGATGGCTGCCGATCAGATGGATGGTGGGACGCCGGCTCATGAGCGGCCTCCCTCGCCGGCCGAGCCGGAATCGTGCCCGCCGTCCTCGGGCCCGGTCTCCTGCGCGTGCCCCTTCGACCAATCGTCGAGTTCGTCGATGTGATAGCGGACATAGCGGCCGTGCTTGCGGAATTGCGGGCCGCCGCCTTTGAGGCGCATCTTCTCCAGCGTGCGCTGGGACAGCCCGATATAGAAGGCCGCCTGCGCGGTATTGAGAAACGGACTGCCCTTCTTGGCGCGGGCTGCGCGTTCGTTTTCGTCGTCCATGATGATCCTCGTTTCGCTACGGACAAGCGAAGGCGAGGATCGGCGAGCGAGATCGTTTTGGGGACGGGCGAAGAGTGGGGGGCGAGTTTTCGCCGCCCCCTTCGGCGGCCTCACGGGTCCTGAGAGAGGACCCCGCGCCGGTGGCGGCGCGGGGCTTTCCGGATCGGCCGGTTAGTCGACCGGGTTCCAGATGATGGCGTAAGTGTCGTCGTCATCCTGGCCGGCGGCGCGGCCGAGATTGGCGTAGAGCTTGCGGGGGCCAAACTCGGGGGCGGCAATCGACAGGCTCACATAGTCCTTGCCGGAGGTCTCGCCGGTGCGGATCCAGCCCGCACCCACTTCGACCCCTTGCGTCAGCACCCGGAAGTCGGGATGGGTGTCGGCGCTCTTTGCCTGATTGGGCACGATATCGATGTCGGCGCGGACGCTGAGCGTCTTGAGCTGGCCCTTGTAGCCGCCGTTTTCCTGTTTGGTGACGTATCCGATCGCGGTCATTTCCAGTCTCCTCTTGGTGCTCGCAAGGGACCATTCCCCTGCGATGGCGGACCGTGATGGGCGCGTCCGGACCGCCGGAACCGGGACGGCCGCAGCGATAGCGGAGGACCCGCGCGGGCAGCTTTTTTGAAGCGAAGCGGCGCGAGGAAGCCGCCGCAGGCGGCGGGGAAAAAAGCTGCCGGCGAGGGTTTCGGGCGGGCCTGATCCGCCCATAGGTCGACAAGCCAGCCGCAGGGAATGGTCCCCGAGACACAATGGAGACAGGTGGCGCGATCGGTGACACAAGAAGCCGGCCGCAATGCAGAGCGCCGGCTGCGCGGGCTCTGTCGGCAACCGGATCGGACAATTGGCCCCATGGGCCTTTGGCGCCTCAGCAAGCAACCCGGCGCGGTGCGGGGCTGCCGAAATGGGGCGAACTGGCGTCGGAATTTCTCGCGCGCGGCACTGGCTCGACAAGACGCCTAATCGGCAGCCGGCGTGGCCCGTAGCGGCGCGCGCGACCTGAGCGGCGGTAATCGAGAGAACCGCCGCTCGGGCCCTGATCGACTATTCGCGCACGAACAGCGGCTGCACTTGTGTCCACTGATCGGCGGTGCGGAGCCGCTGCGGCTGGTGTAGCTTTCGGCCGGGAATTTCATCCAACGCGGCAGCCAGGTCTCGACCCAGGGGCGGCCATTCTCGCCCGCCAGGAAGTCGCGGATGATGTTCTTTTGCGTCTTGACCTTCTCGGCGACATTGCCGTCCGCGACCAGCTTGCCGCCGACGTCGGCCAGCATCGAATTGGCGATTTCCTTGTCGCGCAAGAGGTCGAAGAAGGCATCGTCCGGTTGCCACCATATGCCCATGTCGACGTTCAGGTGGTTGCCGAGCGCCTCGACGACGGCGCTGCCGGCTGCAAGCGTCTCGGCCATGACAAGGGTGAGAACGCGCATGACATCGTCGTCGCAGAGCGCCAAGAGGCGCGCGAACACGCCGGCGATAGCAACGGCGTCGCCATTGCCGCCGGCGACCAAGCTATCCTCATCCGGTGATCCGAGCAGGGCCAATACCTCGCGCCGCTTTTTGCCGAATGCGGCTTCAGCCTTGCAGCCGGCAAGGCTGGCAGTCACCGTCTCGTTGGCTGCGCGCTGCGGCTCAGGCCGCACCTGCCACAGGCCCGAACCGGTGATGGCGTGCGCCACCACGAGGCGCAGCGCCACGGCGGGATGGTCGAGCATGGCCGCGCGCACGGCGGCATGGCGATGCAGATCGATATAGTTGTGCATCGGGCCGGTGACTTCGGGGCGCGGCAGCTTGGCGGCTGTTTCTTCTTGCTCGCCGCCCTCGCGGGCGCGGCGGGCTTCCTTGCGTGACAGCCAGCCCTCGTGACACTCGACCTCGCCGCGATGCGAGACAGTGATGACGATCTTGCCGCCCTTCTTCTTCGGGGTCTTCTCGTGGTCCCATGCGTGGAAATACTGGCCCGGTTCCAGCGCACAACCTCGCTCCAGCCCTCGTTGAGATAGGTGTCGCGTTTGGTGGCAATCGCTTCGTTCTGCTTTTGCCAGAACAGGTCGGCATCGGCGAAATAGCTGTCCTCGCCGAACAGGTCCGAGGTGATCAGGCCGGGATACTCCTCGATGGCAAACAGTGCCACCTTGGTGGAAATCGACTGGCCGCCGAACAGCCATTGCTTCAATTGATAGCCACGCGGCGCGTATTGATCGGGATCGGCACAGAGTGCCAGCCAGTCCTTCTGCTGCGCCTTGGAAGACATTGTGAGATGGCGCACCGGCTCGGTGTCGATCTCCTCGCGCCGATAGGCTTCGCGGATTTTGGGCAAGAGGTCGCCAAGCGCCAGAATGCGTTTGACCTTGAGATCAGTGATGCCGAAGGTCACAGCGATGTCGAGAACGGTGCGGCCTTGCCTGACAAGCCGCGAAACGTCTCCCATTGCCATACTTCGTCAGGATCGAGGCGGGCGAGGTTTTCGATCAGGAAGCTTCGAGCGCATCGGCGTCGTCACCGTCCTCCATGATGGCGCAGGGCAAGGGATCGCCTTCACCGCGCTCGTCGGCAAGCGATTTCGCGGCGAAATAGCGCCGCCTGCCGGGTTGTCCCCGCCGCGGAGGCCGAAGGCCGACGCGGCGGGACGGTTTTTGCGCCTATCGGCGCTGCTGTTCCGCCGTGTCGGGCGGAAGCTCGGAATGGGGCTTTGATAGGGCGTCTGCTGCCTGCCGCAGCAGTCGCTCGGCCTCGGTGACGTGGCCGCAAAATGCGGGCGGCTTCGGCATGGACGGAGATCGGAAAGCGCGCCTGGAAATGCAGGTCGCGCTCTATGCCGAGGCCAAGCGGCCCTTTTACGGATGCAAGCTCGGCCAGACTGACGCTGCCAAGTTCGGGGAAGCCGAAGCCGAGATCGCAAAGACCGAACAGCGTGTCGCCATCGGCGTCGAGTTCGCTCAGAAGCGAGGTCGGGGCACCTGTCGGATCAAACAGTTTCACAACGGGAAAATGGTCGATGTCGGCGCCGGCGGCGCCATGGGCGAGCAGTCGTGCGCGCAGTGGATTGGTGATCAGGATCATGGAAAGACTCCTTGTCAGAACGGGTCGCGTTGACTTCTTGCGTCCGGCGGGAGAAAGGTTCACCGGACCTTCCTCTGATCCGCCTCCCCATTAGAGACCGACCTCGAGCAGCTTTGCGCCGCGCGCGGACACATCGGCGCGTCCATCAGGAGGGTTTGCCCGCGTGGTGATCGGCTGGACGCCGGGAATGAGCGTCTGCTCCTTTGCGGCGTCGGCTCGGTCGCGGTCAGTTGAGGATCGCGCATCGTCATGCCGCAATCCCTTCTTGCGCCTCGCCTTCCGCATCGGCCGGAAGGCCAAACAGGAAATCAGCGGCCTTCGAAGCTAGGCTGGCGGCACGGAATATAGCGCGGTTGTCCTCGCGCAGCACCTTCAGCCATGAGCCGATGTAATCGGCGTGACGCACGGTCGGCTCGATGCCGAGATTGCTGCAGACGAAGGCGGCAGTGATTTCGGCGACCAATTCTTCACGCGCGTAGGCCTTGGAGCCGAACGAGCCGGAGAGGTCGCGAGCAAGCCGCGTCGGGTGGCCGGTCCAGTGGCCTAGCTCGTGAAAGCAGGTCCGGTAATAGTCGATCTGCTGATGGAACGCTGGCTGCGGCGGCACCTGAATGTGGTCGCTGCACGGCATGTAGAAAGCGCGATCGCCGCCGACCCTGAAATCCGCACCGCTGGCGAGAATGAGCGTCTCGGCCTGCGGCACGATCTCGCACTGTGGCAGCGGCTCGGCAGGGGCATGGAGGTGTTCCGGAAGATTGTCGCATTGCGCGACATTGAAGACGGTAAAGCGCTTCAGAAAAGGCACGGCCTGTGGTGCATCGCCCTCGTGGCGTGCGCGCTCCTTCTCGTTCTTTGGGACAAAGCGGTCGGCATGCACGATCGTCGTGCCGCGCTCGCCCTTCCTGACATTGCCGCCCAGGGCAAGCGCCTGCCGGAAGGTCAGCCAATTCTGGCTGGGATAGCTGCGCTCGATGACGGCGCCCCACAGGATGAGGATATTGATGCCGGAATAGGTGCGCCCCGTGGACGCATTCCTCGGCAGGCCGAGGCCTGCTTTTGCGCTGCCCCATGGCTTGACCCATGGCACGGTGCCGCGCTCCAGCTCGGCAATGATGCGGTCGGTGATCTCCTGATAGAGGCTTGCGCCTGGGCGCCTGCCCTTGCCTGCGCCAGCCTCTCCGCTGGTGGTACGCTTGCTGTTTGCACGCATGTGTTATCCTCCGCTCGCCAATCGCCGCGCCTTTCCCCGGAAGCGGGGTGGGCGGCGAGTCGCGACCGGAAAGGCCCGCCGTCGTAGGCGGACCGCATCCGAAGGACCGGAACGAAGAGGAGGACCCTGAGCGGCACGCGAAGGGTTGCGGGCTGCCGCGGCGGGTCTAGAAGGGAGTGCCGCCCGCCCCGCGCCACCGGGAAAGGCCAACAGACAAACCGCGCCGCCCGCAAGGGCGGCGGCCGTCACAGCCCGAAGGGCTGCCCACGCCAAGGGGCGAAGCCGAATGGCCGAGACCGCCTGAGCTTGCCGAAGAAAAGCGGGCTCGGTTCACGAGCACCTGGTGCGCGTCGTCAGGCGCGCGGGCGCCCGCCAAGTTTTTTCGCACATGGTCAGGCGCCGCAGTTACGTCGAGAACCAAAAGGCATCGGCGCCGTGCACGCGGCTTCCTCCGAAAACCAGCGCTCGCCTTTCAACAAATTGAGGCGTTGTCCCACTCAATATTCCTGTCCGTGATCATGATAGATGCGGCGCGCCCGCTAGGACCGGAGGCTGGAGAGAATCTCGCACGGATCAGCGTCAAGGGCCGCAGTTATGTCGAGAAACTCGATGACATCGAGACGCCGCTCTGCGCCCTCGTACTTGGCCACGAAGGATTGGGGACGACCAAGCTTGTCAGCCAGCTGCTTCTGGGTCAGGCCTTTGGCCTTGCGCAGCAAAACCAGCCGGGCCAGGAACCGCTGGTGGCGGGGCGATCGAAGGGATTTGGGCATGGAGGCGAACCGGTCGGGTAAAGACCGGATCAGCGACTAATCCCGGTTTCGGATTATCCCATTTTGGGATATACTGCCTGCGCTCACAGGCGAGGTTCGCAGGCATGAATGGACCAATGGGAACAGATGAGACTCGAAGCTCAAGTTTGAGCGATGAAGTCCCCTGGTCGGAGAACCTCACGAGCTACGACAGGGAGCATTTCACGATCTACCTGCGGATCCTGGATGCCTGCGCCGAGAATGCCAGCGAAAAGGAGATGGCCGAGCGCATCCTCGGCATCGACCCGTCCATTGACCCGGTCCGCGCCCGCAAAGCTCTTCGCAGCCATATCGACCGTGCGAACTGGATGGTGACGACCGGCTACAAGGAACTGTTCGCCGGCTGATGCACAGCGCCCAATGCCACGTGTTTCGAGTAGGCAAGTCTCTGTAGCCAAATTCGGCAGCGCACGGCCGCGACAGCGGGCGCTGCGGGAGCGGTCACAACTGGTTCGCGTACTGTTTGACTGCCATTTCCAGTGCTTGCATCAAAGGCACAGCCTTGGAGAAGAGGAAGCCTTGAGCGGTTCGGCAACCAAGCTTGTGCAGGGTTTGCCGATCCGCCTCTGTTTCGACGCCCTCGGCCATGACCTCGATCCCGAGCATGTCACCGAGTTCGATGACCGATTTGACAAGCAGTCGGTCCTCTCGGGACTTGGCCAAGCCGCGAATGAAGCCTTGGTCTATTTTCACCTTGCGTATCCGACGGTCCTTGAGAGATGCCAAGGTAGAAAAGCCGGTGCCGAAGTCGTCGAGCGCGATGGAAATACCGGCATGCGAAAGCCGTCCGAGCTTTTCATCCACTCTGTCCGGATCCACCGGCGATTCTTCGGTAATCTCGATTTCGAACATCGTCGCAGGCAGGCCTCTTGCGGCCAGACCATCCAGAACCATGTCGTCGATATCGCCGGCTTCCAGTTCGCGCGGGGAAACATTCATCGCCACACGAATGTTACGACAGTCAGCTTTCACCAAGCCGTCGATAAAAGCACAACAGTCGGCGAATACGGTTTGCGTCAGCAGCTGAAGCATTCCGGTTTCGCGTGCGGCTGTGATGATTTCGGGTGGAGAGATGGCACCATGTGTCGGATGGGACCATCTCAGCAAGGCTTCAAAACCGACCACGGCCTCGGTGTCGAGTTTCACGATCGGCTGGAACCAAGGTTGCAATCTTCCCGTCTTTATCGCCGAATGAAGGTCCCGTTCGATGGACTGGCGGCGTTGGAGTTCCCGGTCGAGTTCGGCATCGAACAGGCAAAATTCGTTCCTGCCATGGCGCTTGGCCGTATAAAGGGCGATATCGGCCCGCAACAGCATTTCAGTCAGGCTCGACGTCTGCGCCAAGTATATCCCTATCGATGCCCCGACGCGCACGGACGCGACCCCGATATAGGGGCGAGCAATTTTGGCTATGATATTGGAGGCGAGATCACTGGCAGAAAGCGAAGCTCTCGTTGAGGGAAAAACGAGCACGAATTCATCGCCGCCGATACGAGCTAGCGTTGAGCCTGCCGGTGCTTCCTGCTCTATGCGGCGGGCGATCATGACAAGCAGTTCATCACCGGTCCTGTGACCGTAGGTGTCGTTGACAGATTTAAAGCCGTCCAGATCAATCAGCATTGCCACGAAGGGGCCATCCGCGGTCTTGAACCGACCGATGGCGTGTTCAAGGCCCCGCCTGTTGAGAAGGGCGGTCAAATGGTCCTCCCTGGAGTTGCGCTCCATTTCCGACGCAAGTCGCTCTGCCTCATGTCTCAGGCGGCTTGCTTCGCGGAAGCGCGCCTGCCCAACAAACGAAGCTCGGACCAAGCCGCCCATGAAGAGCAGAACGGTGAAAGCCAGAATGTAGCGTTCAAAATTGCCTTTCGCCAAAAGGCACGCCACCGTGATGAGGAGTGGAGGTGTGATGAAGCTGGTCGCCGCCGCGGCATACGAACTGCCATATGTAACCGCACCAGCTGAAATGCCCGCCAGTATGACCAGATGCATCGGTGCTTGAGGTGTTGTGTATCCAACAGTCAGCACGGCCGGGAAGGACCAGGCAAACCCTGCCAGAAGGGCAAGGACGCCAAACATGCGAAGGCGCGGCAAAACGCCAAGCAAATCCTGATGGCGCCCCGTTTCCTTTAGCTGAAAACGGGCGAGTGCAAGCCGGGCGGCATTTAGCGCATTGACGACCAGGAACCAGCTTGCAGCGGCGAAGCCGCCGCCAGAAAGGGCCTGCACCCCGCAAATCAGGCCTGACAGGATCGCGCTTATCGGCATCGACACGAAGAGCCCGGCCCTCAGGTCAGCAAGCTGATCCTGACGGATTTTGGCCTCCAGCGATTCTTCTTTCTTTAGGGGTGCCATGAATGGACCAGCTTGCTTCCGTCATTGTTCGCGAGGACCAAACCTATGCAAGCCCACTGAAGGACGGGTTAACTACCCAGCGAGGGTAACCAGTGCGCTCACCATGCTTCGGGTCACACCTTTGGCTTAGCATTGCCGAATCATCAAGGTTTCGCCCGCGCGCGTGCCTTGATCCGAATCATGCCATGATCGGCAACGTCACCAGGAAGCAGCCTTGCCCGCGGCGCTGCGAGCCAGCAAGACAAAGAAGCCGCGCCGAGACAGCGCTCCAGAGCGGTAGCGCTCTGTGCGATTCACCGCCTGAGCATGGCCGAAATGCCATGGCGGACAAAGGGAAGATGTTGGGCAAAGCGGAGCCCAGCATGTCTTGCAAGCCGTGCCGCCGGGTGCTCGCTTGAGTAAAGACCGACAAGCATGTTGGTGGCATGATAGAGCGGCGCCGCCGACAGCCGCAGCCGGCTTTCGTATCTGCCGAGCATGTCGGGATCGGCAATGTCGCGGCGGGCGCGACATGCTGTCAGTATTTTATGAGCGAGTTGCTTCTGGCCGCTGAGGCCGATGTTGAAGCCATGCGCGGTCACCGGGTGCATGCCGATGGCAGCGTCTCCTATCAGTGCCGCACTCGGTGCCGAGAACTTGTGCGCCCAGGTCGTGACCAGCGGATAGGCATGGCGGGTGCTTGCCAGGGTCATCTGCCCGAGGCGTCCTCGACACCGGTTCATCAATTCGATGAGGAACAATTCGTCATCGAGAACAGACAGTCTATCGGCCTCGATTGAGCGCAAAGTCAGAAGCAGCGACGACACGCCTTCCATGAGCGGCAACATCGCTATGGTCTGATGGTGGTCGAACCATTCGACCGCGATCTGGTGATGGAAGCGCTCGTGCCTCACTCGGCAAATCAGCATGGAGTGGCCAAGCGGATGGATGTTGGCGCCAATGCCGAGCAGGTCGCGCATTGCGGACAAACGCGAATCCGCTGCTACGAGCAGCCGAGCGGCCAATTGCCTGCCATCAGAAAGCGTTATGACCGCCTCGTCGTCGCTATTTGTTGCATTCACGACCGAGTTGCCGCACAGCAGCCGGGCATGATCCTGGAAGTAGACAATTTTGAACAGGGCATCGCGAATCCGACAATTTGGGACCAGAAATCCGAGTGGTTCCCCAGATCCGCTGCGAGTATCGAAGCACAGGGCGAAAGGGCTCGATCCGTTGAGCACGCGCGCGCCATGAAGCGGTGATTTCTCAGATGCGGGGATGGCGTCCCAGGCGCCGAGCTCGCGAAGGATTCTCACCGATGCGTGGGTCAGCGCGATCTCGCGACCGTCGAAAGCCGGATTCGCCAGGCTGTCGAGCGACTGCCGTTCAACCACTGCCACCTTGAGTCGGCTCAGGGCGAGCGATGCTGCGAAGGCAAGTCCGACCGGCCCAGCTCCGACGACAATGATGTCGAATGTGTCGACAGAGCCGGCCATCAGCGTGCCGCCATAGCGGCTATCTGCGATACGAAGCGCTCTTGAAGCATCGCAATCACCCACGGTTTGCCGCTCATCTCCCCATCGTCGATAGACATGCGTTCTCCGTTGGAAGCCTGGTCAATGAAACCACGCCGACGAAGAGATAACGCTGATCTGGATCAACCAGGCTCGATAACCCGGCAACGGCGGGTTCACGGTCGAGTGGTCGATTGCCGTGAAAACGTTTGCATGTCTAGGCATTCTGAATGGTCGGCTTCCCAATCGCGTGCCCCTCCTGGCCAAAGGTTCGGCAACGTATTGCCGGCTGATCCGTTCTTCGCACGCGCGCCGATATCATCATGACGAGGCAATCCAGCAAAGACTCGGTCGACTGACGACCAGCATCCGCCCAGTCGTTGGGGGCCGCCAACCGGTTCAGCCTCGCGGCTCTTCCCGATCGATAAGGATCCGCTGGGCGGAGCCGTCGAGATCTTCGTATTGGCCGCTCTTCAGATCCACAGGAAGCGCCGGTCCAAGCCCCACCAAAACAGGCAGCGGCCATCGCATTCCGTCAGGACGGGCGTCTTGCTGCCGACAGCGTGCTCTCCGCCCATGACGGGCGCTAGACGCCGAAGGAACTCGCCGACGGCCTCATGTCCAAGTGATGTGGGAAGGGAGCAGAACCAAAGGGACTCTGCTCCGCGTCCCCGCTTTTTTCGCAGCTATGAAACCGTCAACGAACGGATCCGTTCTGAGGAGGAGGCCGTCCTTGACTTGCCCGACGCCGGCAACCTTCTCAGCCGCAACGATCGCGGCTTTCCGTTGACGCTCGTCGACAATCGCCCCCGTCAGTTCGACGAGGCCGTCGCTGACCCTAACATCAATCAAGTCACCACCGCTCCACGATTGTCCGTGCAGTTCGGCAAGTACGGCCTTGCGGATCAGGTCGTCATCGGGTGGCCTGGTGCCCTGTTTCGGCATGGCGCGGATCAGGACAAGCAGCAAATCAGTTCGCGTGATGATGCCGACGACCCTTTCCCGATCGACAATCGGAACATTGTTGATGCGATGTTGCATCATCAGGTCGACAATATCTGCAATCGAGGCGCCAGGAGGCGCCGAGATGACGGGTGTGGTCATCACCTGATGGATGATCCGTCCGTTCGAGCGCGCATAGTCTTCGGCGACTGTGCCCGGGCCAAGATCAAACTCCAGCCAGCGCGGACGCACACGCTGGGTCCCAAGTTCTTCTCGGCGCAAGAAGTCGCTTTTGCTTACAATGCCAATCAGGGTGCCGTCGCTGTCTGCTACCGGCAGGCAGCTGACCTTGTTTGAAAGCATGAGCTCGACCGCTTCGGCGATCGTCGCGTTCGCATCCGTCGTGATGACTGGCTTTGTCATTATGGATTCGGCTTGCATCCTCACCCTCCTGATCTTTCGTCGGACGACGATAGGACATCCCGACCCGCGGCGCGTTGATCTGAGTCACTTGGAACGAGTGGCATTCTCCGCGCCGTCGTCGCTGTCGATGAGAATGCGCTCCGCCGCGCCATCGAGATCGTCGTATTGGCCGCTTCTCAACGCCCACAGGAAGCCGGACAGGCCGAGTGCGCCAAGGAACAGCGCCACCGGAATGAGATAGGCGAGCGTCGTCATGAGGATCGGGCCAAGGCGCCGGCCCGCGCGGGCCTGTCCTGCCGCGCAGTTTCGGACGACGCACCCGTTGCGAAGCCTTGCAGACGCATCGCATTTCCAATCACAAGCAATGACGAGGCAGACATCGCGACCGCCGCGATGAGAGGCGTAACATGACCCAGAATGGCGACCGGCACGGCCACAGCATTGTAAACGATAGCAATTGTTATGTTCTGTCGGATCAGGCTTCCCGCCTTGCCCGACACGTCCAGCGCCAGCGGGATCGCCAAGAGGCTTTCGCGCAGAAAAACGAAGTCGGCTGCATTGCGGCCAATGTCGGCGGCGGTGGCGGGTGCGATCGAGACATGCGCAGCGCTCAGCGCCGGCGTGTCGTTGAGCCCGTCGCCAACCATCAGAACCTTGTGCCCGTCTCTCGCCAGGCTCTCGATGCGTTCAACCTTGCCGGACGGCAGCAGGCAGGGAACGAAGTCGTCGACACCAAGCACGTCCGCAACCTCGGCGCAGCCTTTCGCGGTATCGCCCGACAGCATTTCCACGCACATACCAGCGTTGCGCAGTTGATCGATCGCTGCCCTGGTGTCGAGGCGCAGCGCATCCTCGAAAACGAAGGATGCGACAATCATGCCGTTTTTCGTCAGGACTGTTCCGCCGTAGCCATGTTTGCCTTCGCCGCCGGTTCGAGCCTTCCAGCCAGCCCATCCGCGTCTACCCAGCCGCCAGATGCTACCGGCGGCTGTGGCTTCGATCCCGAAACCCGGGTGCTCGGTCACCGCGCCGAATTTGTGCTGGCTGCTGCTGACGGAAAAGCTGGCAATGGCCTTTGAATATGGATGACGCGAATGCGCGGCCAAGTCGGCAGCGATTGCCAGCATGGCGGGATCAATCGAAGCTGCGTTGACGAGCCGTGGCTTCCCAAGCGTGAGCGTCCCGGTCTTGTCGAACACGGCTGTATCGATCGTCGCCAGGCGCTCCATGGCCGAGCCGTCCTTGACCATGATGCCATTTTCGAACAGGCGCCGCGCGGCCACCACCTGAACGATTGGAACGGCGAGGCCAAGCGCGCACGGGCATGTGATGATGAGAACAGCGATTGCGATCGTCATCGCCCGGTGCCAGTCGCCAGTCACCGCCATCCAGCCCAGGAAGGTTGCCAAGGCGGTGAGATGAACCACGGGCGCGTAGAGTGCCGACACGCGGTCGGCGATACGGCGATACCGGGCGCGACCACCTTCGGCGGCCTCCATCAACCGAACCATTTCCGCCAGGAACGAATCCTTGGCGGCCGCTGTCACCTCAATCGTCAGCGGACCGGTGAGGTTGAGGACGCCGGCCTGCACGGTGTCTTCCGGCGCCACGCTACTGGGCGTGCTCTCGCCGGAGACCAGGGAGCAGTCGACGTCCGATGTCCCGCGCACAATTTTGCCATCGACAGGGATTCTTTCGCCGGCGGCGATCAACAACAGCATGCCCGGTTCGATCTCGGCCACCGGCAGATAGTCCCGAGCGCCATCGCCGCGCAGCACCATGGCGCCGCGCGCGGCCAATTGTGACAGGCTCTTCACAGCGGTGTGGGCGCGTTCCCGCATCACGTGATCGAGCGTGCGACCGATCAGGAGGAAGAACAGCAGCGATACCGACGCGTCGAAATAGGCGTGGTCGCCGTGGGTGATCGTCTCATAGAGGCTCATGGCGTAGGCCAGCGACACGCCGACGGCGATCGGCACGTCCATGTTCATGCGGCCGTGGCGCAGCGCATTCCACGCCGACTTGAAGAAGATGCCGCCGGCGAAGGCCAGCGCAGGAATGGCGATCAGGGCCGAGACCCAGTGGAACAGGTCGCGGGTGGCGCCCTCGGCGCCGGACCAGACCGACACCGAGAGCAGCATGATGTTGCCCGCAGCAAAGCCGGCAACAGCGACGGCGCGGATAAGCTCCGAAAGCATCTTGTCCTTTGCATCAATCACGGTTTCGAACAAATGCGCCTGATAGCCGAGCCGGCCGAGCACAGCGACCAATGGTGGAGCCTCGTCGCCGCGCCAGCGGACTGAGACCCGCTTGGTTGACAGGTTCACGCGAGCTGCCTCGACGTGACCGAGTTTTCCCAAGGCCGTCTCGATCGTCTGGATGCAGGCGCCGCAATGAACGGTCGGCACCGAAAGGTCGGTCTGATGAAAGTCGTCGCCAAGCGATCGGCTGGCCAGCCTGACCTCCTGGCTGGACGGCAGAACTGAAGTGGCGCTGACAAGATCCAGCGCGACTTCCGCGCCCGGTGCACAGCAGCTCATTTTAGCGCTCCATTGGAAATCATGACCCTGCGCACGTCGCGATAAGGTCTTGCCAGGCCGGCATCGGCGTCGATTTCGACAATCCACACTCCATCCCTTGGCACGTGTTGTGCTGCAAACTCCTGGCCAGAGACCAGGGCGAGCGTGACGGACTCATCCTCTTTCTCGGAAGCCGGATGGTGAAACAGCACCTTCACGCCATGCAGGGAAACCGGTTTGCCCGCGGCGTCGATGATGCCATAGCGGACTTCGTCCCATGCGATGGTCAACTGGCCGGTCCAGCCAAGCGCTGCCTGCGCACGGCCTTCCTCGGCCTTCTTGTTGAACTGCTGGCTGGCCACATAGGTGTTTTCGACGACAAGGCCGGTCCAGCTTGTGTTGGCAAGCGTCGCCATCGTCAGATTGACCGCGATGACCACACCGAAAAACGCAAGGATGATGGCCAACATGTGCCTGCCGGTGAATTCGCCGGGTTTTCGGGTGGTGGCGTTCATCTGGCGGTCTCCGGTGCGTTGAAGGTGGCGGTGTATTCGTTCGACTCGAAACTCGCTTTGTCCTCGACATGGAGTGTGAAGGTCTGCGCTTCGCCGTGGATCTGATCGGCAGGCACGCGCACGAAAATTTTCAGCATCTTCAGCCGGTCCGGCTCAACCTGGACCGCGAAGGAGCGGGCGGCCGGCAAGTCGACGCCAACGATGCTCATTTCTGCGCCCGCCAAGCCTCCAACGGTGACGACGATCGTTCTTGGCTCGGGGATCATATTCAAAAGCTTGACGGTGTAGCCATTGCGGATCGAGCCGTCCGAGAGCGTCACGAATTGCGGGTTGCGGTCGTGTAGGACATTGATTTCGAGCCGGTCGCGCGTCAGCAGCGAAAAGAGCAGGCCCAGCCCGATCAGCGACCACATCGCCATGTAGACATAGGTGCGTGGCCGAAAGATCTTGCGGACCTGGAAATGCGCCACCCTGTCCGAAAACAGGCCGTCATCCGTCCTGACCAGTGATGGATTGACCGAGCTGGCGCCGCCGGCGGTGGCCAGGATCATGTTGGCGTTGTAGTCGGAGAGCGTCGAGTAGGAGATCAGTCCTCGCGCTTTGCCGAGCTTGTCCATGACGCCGTCACAGGCATCGATGCAGAGCGCGCAGGTGATGCATTCGAGTTGCTGACCGTCGCGTATGTCGATCCCCATCGGACAGACGGCGACACAGGCATTGCAGTCGACGCAATCGCCGACGGGATGCCCTGCGGCAAGAACCTTCTTGGCGTGACGGGTGCGCGGTTCGCCGCGCCAGTCATTGTAGGTGACGGTGAGCGAGCTCTCGTCGAGCATGGCTGCCTGGATGCGCGGCCAAGCGCACATATAGGTGCAGACCTGTTCGCGCATCAGCCCGCCAAACGTGTAGGTCGTCGCCGTCAGAACCGCGACGGTGATGTAAGCGACAGGCGCTGCCGTGCCGGTGAAGAGTTCGCCGAGCAGCGTCGGCGCATCGGCGAAATAGAAGATCCATGCGCCACCAGTCGCTGCGGCTATGACCAGCCAGATGACGTGTTTCGATGCCCGCAGCACAAGCTTACGAGTGGTCCAGGGACCGGCATCGAGCTTGATGCGTGCGTTGCGGTCGCCCTCGATCGCGCGCTCGAGGACCAGGAACAGATCGACCCATACGGTCTGTGGGCATGTGTAGCCACACCAGGCACGGCCAACAGTCGATGTGATCAGGAAAAGACCGACGCCGGCCATGACCAGAAGGCCGGCGACATAGTAGAATTCCTGGGGCCATATCTCGATGAAGAAGAAATAGAAGCGCCGGTTGGCGACATCAAGCAGCACCGCCTGGTCGGGGGCAAACGGACCGCGGTCCCAGCGCAGCCACGGCGTCAGATAGTAGATGCCGAGCGTGATCGCCATCACGATCCATTTGAATCGGCGAAAGCTGCCCGAGGCCCGCTTCGGGAAGATCTTCCTGCGCGCGGCATACATTGGCTGGCGCACCTTGGCGGAGTTGACCGTCGTGGGTTCGATCCGTTCTATTTGCGTGTTATCGAGCACGAGAAGCTCCAGTCACCAGCGACGATTTCGCCGGAAGCCGACTCATCGGTTCTGGATGATGCCGAGGCCCGGCTTGCGCCGGGCCTCGTCGCTTGGCGGGAGGGGGAGGACGAGAATAGGCTGCTTTCCTATTCTCCGCCGCCAAGCGAATGGATGTAGACCGCCAGTTCCTTGACCTTGATCTCGCCGAGGCGCGCGCCCCAAGCCGGCATCACGCCCTGTTTCGGTGCGGTTACCTGGGCGGCGATGGCGGCTTCGCCCGATCCGTAGAGCCAGATGGCGTCGGTCAGATCAGGAGCGCCGAGTTCCTTGTTGCCCTTTGCATTGTCGCCATGACAGGCCACGCAGTTTTCGGCAAAGACCTTGGCGCCGGGCGCCACCAACACCTGATCGCTGACGGTTTGGGACAGGCTGGCAATATAGGCGCTGACCTGTTTGATCTGATCGGCAGTGATGATGTCGCCAAAGGCCGGCATTTCGGACAGGCGCGTATCCGGATCGGAGGCGAAGCGAATGCCATGTGTAACCGTCTGCTGGATCTGGTCCGCCTTGCCGCCCCACAGCCAGTCGTCGTCGTTGAGGTTGGGGAAGCCCTTGGAGCCCTGGGCGCCGGAGCCATGGCACTGGACGCAATTGAGCTTGAACGCGGCACCGCCGGCGGCGACGGCGAATTCGCGCAGCGTGTCGTCCGCCGCGATCTCCGAAACACTTTTCGCTTCTATCGCGGCGACATATTTGCCCTTGGCTGCTTCAGCCTTGGACAACTCGTTCCCGACATCGTTGCGGCTGGAGTAGCCGAGCACCCCCTTGGTTGCCGTGTGCAGCAGAGGCCATGCCGGATAGGCGATGGTGTAGCCGATCGCCCAGACTATGGTGATGTAGAACGTCCAGATCCACCAGCGCGGAAGCGGGTTGTTGAGCTCCCGGATGCCGTCCCACTCATGACCGGTGGTTGAGATGCCGGAAACCTCGTCGATGTGATCGCTGCTCATGATCAGTCCTCCTTCAGAGGAATTTGAGCTGCTTCGCCGGCTTGCCTGCGGCTTCCGGGACGAACTGCAAAGGCAACGGATCCGATGAAGAAAAGAGCCATGGCAAGTAGGCCCCAGCTGTCTGCAAACTCCCGCATGAAATTGTACGTCATGGCCATTGTCCTCAGCGGTAGCCGGCGGTCTCATCGTAGTTCTTGAAATCGACCAGCGTGCCCAGCATCTGGAGATAAGAAACCAGCGCGTCCATTTCGGTGACTTGCTGCGGGTTGCCGTCGAAGTCGCCGATCTTGGCCTTGGGGTAGCGGGCCTCGAGGCCGGATGTGTCGGCGTTGGGATCAGCCTGCGCCATCAAATCGGCATTGGCGTTGGCGATCATGTCGTCGGAGTAAGGGACGCCGACGCGCCTGTTGGCGACCAGATGCGTCGAGAAGTCCTTCACCGCGATCGGCTTGTCCTTCAGGAAGGCATAGCTCGGCATGATCGATTCCGGCACCACGGACCGTGGATCTGTCAGGTGATCCACGTGCCACAGGTTGGAATACCGGTCGCCAACGCGGGCGAGATCCGGTCCGGTGCGCTTCGATCCCCACTGGAAGGGGTGGTCGTATATCGACTCAGCCGCCAGGCTGTAGTGGCCGTAGCGCTCGACCTCGTCACGGAACGGCCTGATCATCTGGCTGTGGCAGAGGTAGCAGCCCTCGCGGACATAGATGTTTCGCCCGGCAAGTTCGAGCGGCGAGTAGGGGCGCATGCCTTCCACCTTCTCGATCGTATTATCGAGATAGAAGAGCGGCGCGATCTCGACGATGCCGCCGATTGTCACGACCAGCAGCGACCCGAGGAGGAGAAGTGTAGCGTTCTTCTCGATGACCGCGTGTCTGTTCATCAACCTCATTTTCTGTCTCATCATCGCGCAAGCTGGAGGGCGGGGGTGGAGCGCGGCATCGGATCCTGCTCGCGCCGGTAGCCGAGGATGGTCATGGCGATGTTCCAGGCCATGATCAGGGTGCCGAAGAGGTACATGGCTCCGCCGATGGCACGCATGACATAGTAGGGGTGCATGGCTGCCACGGTTTCGGCGAAGGAGTAGACCAGGAAGCCCTGTTCGTCGTATTCGCGCCACATCAGGCCCTGCATGATGCCGGACACCCACATCACCGCAGCGTAGACAACGATGCCGAGCGTCGCCAGCCAGAAATGCCAGGTGACGAGCCTGAGCGAATAGAGGCGTTCACGGTTCCAGAGTCTCGGCACCATGAAGTAGATTGCGCCAAACGAGATCATGCCGACCCAGCCGAGTGCGCCGGAATGGACGTGGCCAATGGTCCAGTCGGTATAATGCGACAGCGAGTTGACCGTCTTGATCGACATCATCGGGCCTTCGAAGGTCGACATGCCGTAGAAGGCGATGGCCATCACCATCATGCGGATGATGGGATCGGTGCGCAGCTTGTCCCAGGCGCCCGACAGCGTCATCAGGCCGTTGATCATGCCGCCCCATGACGGCATCCACAGCATGATCGAGAACACCATGCCAAGCGTCTGCGCCCAGTCGGGCAGGGCGGTGTAGTGCAGGTGATGCGGCCCGGCCCAGATGTAGAGGAAGATGATTGCCCAGAAATGGACGATCGAGAGGCGGTAGGAATAGACCGGCCGGTTGGCCTGCTTGGGCACGAAATAGTACATCATGCCGAGGAAGCCGGCGGTGAGGAAGAACCCGACCGCATTGTGGCCGTACCACCACTGCGTCAGGGCGTCCTGGACTCCGGAAAATGCGGAATAGCTCTTGGATCCGAGGAAGGAGGCCGGCATCGAGAGGTTGTTGATCACATGCAGCATCGCGATGGTCACGATGAAGGAAAGGTAGAACCAGTTGGCGACGTAGATGTGCGGTTCCTTGCGCTTCAGGATGGTGCCCAGAAACAGGATCAGGTAGGCGACCCAGACGATGGTCAGCCAGATGTCGACATACCATTCGGGTTCCGCATATTCGCGGCTCTCGGTGATGCCGAGCAGATAACCGGTCGCGGCCATGACAATGAAGAGCTGGTAGCCCCAGAACACGAACCAGGCGAGATCGCCACCGAACAGCCGAGCGCGGCATGTGCGTTGGACGACATAGAGAGACGTGCAAAGCAGCGCGTTGCCGCCGAAGGCAAAGACGACGCCCGAGGTGTGCAGAGGCCGCAAGCGGCCGAAGTTGAACCAGGGCTGGATGTTGAGATCGGGATAGGCAAGCTGCAGCGCGATGGCCACGCCGACAAGCATGCCGATGACACCCCAGAACATGGTGGCGATTGCGCCATAGCGGATTGGCCCGTCCATGTAAGCGGACGGGTCGATCGGAGCGGCAGGCTTGAACTCAGTGTTACGCAGTAGGATCGCAGTGAAGCCAGCCAAGGCGAAGAACAAGACCCACATGTGCTGGCGAAAGGGTTCATCCACCCCAGTGCCAGCCGCCACCAAAGCCGCGAATGCGAACAGGCTTAGAAGCACGATTTCTTTGCCGAATTTCATCGCAAACCCCGATTTCCAATTCCGGCGGATGCCAAACCGCGGTGCCTTATTGCGCAGCCGTCGCCTGCTCGCCCTGATCCATGTCAGAGCCGCACCATTTTGCTCGAGCAGCATCGAGTTCGGTGCGATCAGACTGCGACGATCGAATGTGGAAGCGCACCACCGGCCGCCCGTTTATGGATGGGGCCTGGCGTCCCGGTCGGGCCCCGGGTGCGGAGGCGACCGCGGGCGTGTGGGGGAGCGCACCTTCTGCGACGCTGGAAAGCAGGTCGACGCCTTACCGAACCCCGCGTTCAATGCATTGGAACGGCCAGCGCCAGCGTTACGCTGCCGTCGTGACATTCATGGCTTGGGGAGACGGCGATTTTCCCCTGCGGATGAGGCGTATTGACTTCGGCCAAGTGTGGATGCTTCGCCGACGAGCCGAAAGGCAACTGGCGCATACGATCGGATGGAGAACGGGCTGTCGCTACGCGACTTCTTCTGAGCCCAACGCGAGCATGCCCTGCCCCGAATGAAGTAAGTGACGGGGGCCATGCAGCTTCTGCGTCATTCAAACGGCTGTAGCGCCTCGGCCGCCGCAGCGCCGTTCCAGCCGGCTCATGCTGTCCACGGTGACGCGGCGGTTGTTCTCGATCCGAATCACGCCGTCCATTCTCAGGCTGGTCAGCTGACGGCTCACGGTCTCGTTTGTGATTCCAAGGAAATCAGAAATGTCGGCACGCGTCATCGGCAGCTCGAAGCACGTCGAGCTAGCCGTCGGGTCAACATTGGAGTCGATGTTCCGGGCAATCATGAGGAGAAAGCTCGCCACCTTTTCTGGTGCGGTCTTGCGCCCCAGAGTCACCATCCATTCGCGTGCCTCGTCAAGTTCGTTCAGCGCCTGCTTGAGCAGGCGATGCACAAATTCGGGTGACTGCTTCATCATCCGTTCGATGGCCGCTCTGGGAAACGAGCATAGCGAGACAGCTGTTGCCGCTTCCGCATTGATCGCACTTTTCATCTTGAAGGGCCGACCCAGAAAATCCGGGGCGAACTGCAGGCCGACAATCTGTTGGCGTCCATCTGACAGGCTCTTCGTGAGCTTCACCACGCCTGAAAGCACGTTCGAATAACAGTCGACCGCCTCGGCGTCGCCGATCAGTTCGACCCCCGGCTCGATATTGTGCCGCGACGACGTCTTGGCGAGCTGAGCCAAATGGTCTGGCTCTAGCGCGCCACAGACACCGCGGCGCCGTGCCTCGCAAGACAGGCAAAGAACGGGGATGCCGGAACTGTGAATATCCTGCCGTAATGTCATTCGATCGCTCTACCGGTCCGTGCGGGCAGGATAGCATCCACGGTAGAAAAATCCTTGCGGCAGTTTGTCCGTGCTGAAGGTTGATCGAAATCAGGGCTTAGGCTCATCCAAGCATCCACAGTTCGGGCGACGCAAACACGGTGGACCACGACATGCGACAAAAGCTAGTTGCCAGATTTGGCGAGAACGTCCCGCGCTACACGAGCTACCCGACCGCGCCGCATTTCAATCCAGGCGTTGATGCTGCCGTTTGTCGTGGCTGGCTGCAAGCGCTCGGCGGTGGTGACGAGATCTCGCTCTATCTGCACATCCCTTACTGCGACAAGCTTTGCTGGTTCTGTGCCTGCCATACCAAGCAGACACGCCATTACGAACCGGTGACCACATATCTGCGCTCACTGCATGCCGAGATCGCCACCGTCGCCAGTCTTGTCGCAGGCAAGGGTCGCGTCCGTGCCGTCCATTTCGGTGGCGGTTCGCCGACCATGCTCAAACCCGAAGATATGGTGGCGCTGGGAACCGCCCTGCGCAACAGCTTCGGCTTTCTTCCCGGCGCCACGATCAGCGTTGAAATCGAACCCAACGATATGGACGATGCCCGCCTCGATGCGCTTGCCGAAATCGGCATGACCCGTGCGAGCCTCGGCGTCCAGGACTTCGATCCGAAGGTTCAGAAGGCAATCAACCGCGAGCAGAGCTTTTTGCAGACCAAAGCGGTAGTCGACGGTGTTCGTTCGCGCGGCGTCGAATCCGTCAATCTAGACCTGCTCTACGGCCTGCCGCACCAAACCAGGGCGAGCGTTTCCTCAACGGTCGCGCAGGCACTGACCCTGGAGCCGGACAGGATAGCGCTTTTTGGCTACGCCCATGTGCCGTGGTTCAAGAAACACCAGACGATGATCGACGAGGCATGGCTGCCCGGTCCCGCGGAGAGATTTGCTCAATCGCAACTGGCGGCGCGGGCGATCGTGGACCAAGGGTACGAAGCAATCGGCCTCGACCATTTCGCCAAACCCGGCGATGCCCTGGCCCTTGCCGCCCGCGCCGGAACACTGCACCGGAACTTTCAGGGTTACACCGACGATTGTTGCGAAACCTTGATTGGGTTAGGCCCATCGTCCATCAGCCAGTTTCGGCAGGGCTATGCGCAGAACATGCTTTCGACCAGCGAATATCGATGCACGGTGGATGACGGCGGGCTGGCCGCTGTTCGGGGTATCGCACTTTCCAACGACGACCGCGTTCGCGGCTGGATCATCGAACGTTTGATGTGCGACTTCGCCTTCTCGGCCATCGATCTGGTGGAACGCTTCGGCGAGGCCGGCCAGAGGCTCCTCCTTCAGTCAAGTTCCATGGCCCTCCACGATCCGGTTCGATTGCTTGAACTTGATGGCGACAGATTCGTTGTGCCGGCTGAAAGTCGCCCTTTCGTCCGAAGCATCGCGGCCAGGTTCGACAAATATTTCGAAGCTGGAACGGCCAGGCACTCGGCGGCAGTCTGAGCACTCAGAGGAATGGTCATGCCTCTCAGTCGATCATGGACCGCGGTACGTTTGTTGATCGGCGACCGTCTATCGAGACAAGATTCTGAGCGGACCAGACGCGTCTTGGCGCAGCGACGATATCGTCCGCTCGAGCCCTGCCTGTCGGATCATGGTTGTCGGCGACAGCTCCCTTCGACCTGAACCACCCGTTCACCCGAATTCTGCCGGCGCAGTTCCAGTGGAAAGGGCCTGGGCTAGACGGCTCTCTTGTTACCCCAGAGCACAACGTGCAGCTGCGGTAGCACGCGGGCCTCGAACCATCTGTCGCGGGTCACGCTGTCAACCAGCCACTCCATGCGCTTCAATATTCCGTCAAGGTCGACAGGCGCGTCATCATTTGTGGGGTGTGGCGGCGTGTGATTGCCGGGCTGCAGATAGATCGGAAGTTGCGGAAATTGCGCAGCGGCGTCTTTCGCGTAGGTGTAGTCCCTTTCGTCGAAAACAATGAGCTTGAGCACGACTTGGGGCTTGCCTTGTGCCGCCTGGAGGCACGCCTCGACAGCGGCCCAATCTGTCGTCATTTGGCTTGACGGCGGCTTTGGGCTGAGGATCAGCACGTCAAGCTGCGCAAACCAGTCCCTGGCAAGCGACCCTTGGGTTTCCAGCGCAAAACGGTAACCGTCACCATGGCCCCGGTCGATGAGCGCGCCGAGCGGCTGGATGGCCGGATTGCCGCCTGATAGCGACACCATCAGCGGGCGGCCACCGGAAAGGGCAAGCACATTTTTCCACACCGCGCCAACGGACATCATCTCCCATTCATGGCGGAATTGATTGTCCACAGCATGGAGGCTGTCGCACCAGGAACAGCGATAGTCACACCCGCCGGTTCTGACGAAGATCGTCGGCAAACCTATGAGCACGCCCTCGCCCTGGATCGTCGGCCCGAAAATCTCGCTAACGCGGATTGCGGGATGAGTATTCGTCATGGCCGGTATTCCGCCCAGGTTTTCGGCGTTTCGCTCACCCGCACGGCCGCGGTTTCGCTCAGGCGTGCCTTGCACCAGTCGTAGAAATGTCTGGCCAGATATTCCGCCGTGACTTGCTCGTGTCCCAGCACGTCGTTGAGATGCCGGTGGTCGAAGCTCTCGTCGATGTAGCGTTTGAATGGCGCCAAGTCGTGGTAGTCGCGCACGAAGCCGTGATCGTCCAGTCCATCCGCTGAAAGCTCCACTTCGACGATGTAGTTATGTCCGTGCAGGCGCGCGCATTGGTGATCGGGTGGCAATGAGGTGAGCTGATGCGAGGCTGAGAAGTGGAATTCCTTGGTGATGCGGAACATTACGCGGTGGTCCTTCGCAACGCTCCGAGCCAGAAGTCGGAGTCCTCATACTCGGTTGGGTCCGGGTGCCCAGCGATGTGAAACGCCTCACGCCGCTCGACGCAGGTCCCGCACCTCCCGCAATGACGCTCGGCGCCCTTGTAACAGGACCAGGTCTGCGCAAACGGCGTGCCGTATGTGGCTCCATCCGTAACAATGTCCGCCTTCGTCAGGTTCACATAGGGTGCATAAAGGCGAATCTGCGCGTAGCCGTCGAGCGCGTGGTCCTGCATCATCTGGAAAGCGTCGATGAAGGCCGGACGGCAATCGGGATAGACAACGTGATCCCCACCATGCACGGCCGTCGCCACTGCGTCAGCGTCTTGCGCTGCGGCGAGGCCGAAGGCAATGGCCAACATGATGGCGTTCCGGTTGGGCACCACCGTTATCTTCATAGTGTCTTCGGCATAGTGCCCGTCGGGCACGTCCACATTGTCGGTCAGCGCGGAGCCGGAAAGGCCGCCGCCGATCTCGTGGATATCGATGATTCGCTGCGGGACACTCAGGCGCTCCGCGCAGAGGGTGGCGAAGCCCAATTCCTTCCTATGCCGTTGGCCGTAATCGAACGATAGCAGGCCGGTAAGCTGGTGCTCCGCTGCCACCTTGTGGGCAAGAGTAACGGAATCCAATCCGCCGGAGCAGACGACGAGAGTCTTCATCGTTGGGTCCTTGTTTTAACCGGGTAGGCTGCGACCGGAGATTTCTCTGCGCTCCAGTACTTCAGGAAAACCATTTTGTGAAGTGAACGGAGACCAGTTCGTGCGCTTGCGTGCGATGCGCAAAAAGCCCTCGCGGTGAGCTGCAAGGACACGGACTGGCGAGACGTCACCCTTCAGCGGAATGCTCAAAGTCGAACGCTTCTCGGGGACAAAGTTCTCGACGAGCAGAGCCTGGCGGTCCCGAGCGCCGAGCGACGCCATTGCAACGGTTTCGGGGTAGAAAGCCGAGATGGGCTTGCCGCAAACAGCTCACTTGCCAGGGATGTTCAGCGATGCCGAAATGCAGATATCGGGATGGATTATGAGGTCAATTGTCGCGACAGCTTTGGCTGGCCTGCTCCTCGCGTTTCGTAGATGCAGCGCATTCCACTTCAGGATCATTTTGATGAGCGCGCCCTCGATGGATGACCGGCGAACCCTGAATAACCGGTCGTGAGCCGACATCTGTGAACAAGCGGTGTGGTCGATTGCAATCACCCATGTCTTGCGCACAGGTACCTTATGGCAGTGGATGAACTGAACTTGATGGTTTTACAGATGGCAGTCGAAAGCGTCCGCTCGCTCTCGTTGAGCTTCGCTGAAAAAGCCGCCGAGATAGCCACCAGGAGCCGCGGCAGCCTGCTTTTCGACGTGCGGATCGACGGTGACGCGCAGGTCCAGCGGGTCGCAGCCATCCGATATCACGGCGGCCAGTTCGGCGTGCTGGCGTTAGACGGACACGGCCTAGTTACCCACTATTGCATCGTTAACGGTATGTTCTCACATTACATTGCGGCCTTGGAGAGCTGGCACAGGATGCCCCTGTCGATGCAGGCCAAGATGGATGCCAACGGCAATGCCCGTCTCTTCGTAGCGGCGTTGCGGGACGCCGGACATATGCTGGCCACCTAGCATTTGGCCAGAATGCATCTCTGAATTTGCAAGTGCATCACTGCGATGGCGCCGGCATGATCGTCATGCTCGAAAAGGGCTGCGGCGGCCGCGGCAAAGCGGTCGCCGCGATGGTGGTGTCAACGGCTTTGCATCGATGCGAGCGTTTAGAACAGAGGTCTCCTCCTGGCATCGAGCGCATGCAAGGAGCTACGCAACGCAAATGTATCAAGTATTTTGAAGGGACGACCCCTCATGCATACTTAGCTGCGATGCTCGGGCGGCATAAGCCTCGTTGCCATCTAGCCGCCTTGATGCACGGCGATAAGCTTTGACGGCCTGAAGCGACGCTGTGGTCGCCGTTGCGGTGCTTTTCCACGCGCCTCGTCATGCGCCGGGATTGCTCCGGCGTGATGGCAGGCGGGGGTTCGCAGGTTCCGGTCGGCGGTTCGGTTCGGGGCGTCTGCGCCCCATCTTTATGTCGCGAGTTGGGGGATGCGATCGGGACGATGCGCAGAATACGCTGGCCGGGGCAGAATGTCGGCAGGTGCAGGCGGATTTGCGATTTCATCTCGACCACCCGCGCAGCGATTTTGATGAGGCGCAATCGCAGCGTGTCGAATTGGGCGACGGCAAAGCTCGAGAGCCTCGGCATCGCGGCGCGCAAGCCCCACATCAACCAGTAAGCACCGGCATGCAAGAATAGCCGGAACTGGTTGGCCGTCGCTCTGGTGCAGGATGTGCGGTCGGCGGCAAGATGCGCCTTCAACGACTTGATGTGGTTCTCGGCCGCGCCGCGCCGGCAGTAGACATCCTCGTAGAGCGCCTTCGCCTTCCCACCGGCAACGTTGGTGACGACGAAGCGGATATCGCCACCGTGGGCGCCGACCTCGACCCGCGCGATGATGCGCTCGACGCGGCTCCAACTAGCGGCGCCGTCAACGAACTTCTCTTGAACCTGCGGACCTTGCCTGTCTTGGTCGACGCTTCGAAGCGCGCAGTCGTGCTGGCCTCCAGATCCGCGACATGCTTGCGCAGGGTCGTGGTGGGCGCGAGGCCAAAGATGAAGTCGACATCGTTGGCGCGGCACCAGTC